>JAGYLD010000062.1 GCA_018401355.1 Bacteroidales bacterium | reverse complement strand
GCGTCAATGAAATCGAAATCGCCGTAAATGGTGTAAATGATCCAGGGGGAATCTTCTGGCACACCTTCCGGACTGTAACCGCTGCCATCAAGACCGGTAGACGGGACATTCAGTGAGCTTGCGACTGACTTTATTTCAGGCAGACTTCGTAACTCATCCTTCATGGCTCTGTATCTTTCCAGTTGGTTTTCACCCCGGACAGGAAGAACCAGCACGTTTTCCTCGTCGTAGCCCAGCTTCTTGCTTTTAAGATAGTTCATCTGGTAGTAAACAAAAAAAGTGCTGATAAGCAGGATGATGGAAATCATAAATTGAATAACAACAAGTGTATTCCTGAGTACACTTCCTTTCTTTCCTTTGTACAAGTCTCCTTTGATCGCCTTTACCGGCTGGAAAGCTGAGAGGTAAAAAGCAGGATAGCTTCCTGCAAAAATTCCGACAAAAATGACCATGCCCAGTAATATCAATGGGATCTGCCAGCCGGCAAGTGAACCCAGACTCAGGTCAAGATTGGTCAGGTGATTGAACAGGGGCATTGTGACCTCTGCGAGCCCGAGAGCCAGCAGCATGGCGATCAGGCTGAGCATAACGGTTTCTCCGATGAACTGGGCGATCAGTGTTGGTTTCCTGGCTCCGGCCACTTTCCTGATACCCACTTCCCGGGCTCTTCTGACTGATTTCGCTGTTGTGAGGTTCATGAAGTTAATACACGCCAGAACCAGGATGATGACTGCAACAGAACCAAATATGTAAATATAGTTGATGTCACTGTTGGGGCTTAGTTCTGCCATAAGGTTGGAGTACAAATGGATGCCGGAAACCGGTTGTAGATATGCACGGAATTTGATGTTATCGGTCTGGCTCAGAAAAGAGATATGTCGCAGGAGGAAATCGGGGAATTTCTCAGTTAGTTTTTCCGGATCGGTACCCGGAATGGTCCGGATGTATGTATACTGGTTCAGTGAACCCCAATCTTCATAAGGATTCCTTCCGTTTCTTTCAAAGGAATAAAAAGATCCCAAAATGCTGAACTGAAAATGAGAGTTGGCCGGAACATCCTCAATGATACCGGTAACTTTGAAATTCCTTTCGTTGTTGATCCTGAGCGTTTTCCCTAAAGGATTCGTCTCCGGGAAATATTTATCCGCCACCGACCGGGTTAGTACGACCGAACTGGGATCTTTTAATGCGCTTTCCGGATTTCCATATATAAATTGAAAAGGAAAAACATCAAAAAACGTTGAATCTACGTAATATATGTTTTCCTGATAAATGCTTTTATCTTCATAACTTAGTAATGTCTTGCCTGTCCTGGGCATAACCCTCGTTGCATGGGTTATCTCGGGAAACTCTTCCATTGCAGGTCCAGCCATGGCTCCGGTTGAAACGGCAACGTTAAAAAAATCACCGGAAAACTCCCCTTCAAAAGCAATTCTGTAAATGTCCTCATGATCTTTGTAAAAGCGGTCGTAACTCAACTCATTCAGGATGTAGGCAAGAATAAGCAGACAAGCGGTCATTCCAATTGCCAGCCCCAGGATATTAATCAATGAATATCCTTTTTGTTTCCATAAGTTCCTGAGTGCAATTTTTATGTAATTCTTCAGCATATTTCTTTTTTAATAACCGAATCAAAAATCGAACCATGAAGATTAATGTTCAGATATTCAGTGATTAGCGTAGTGTTATCGTTGAAGTGATACAAAAAAAATGTCCGGCCGCATACAATCATTGTACAGGACCGGACAATGCAAAATACGTCGATCATTATTCGTATTTGATGGCATCCACCGGGTTGGAGGTGGCGGCCCGCAGAATGTGATAACTGATTGTGAGGATGCCAACGACAAGAGCCATGGCACCGGCCAGCAGGAACGTATACCATCCCGGGTTCTGATAGTACACAAAGCTATCTTTCAGCCAGATATCTATTCTCCACCAGGCAACTGGTACTGCTATTATGAAAGCAATCATGATCAGCACCAGAAACTCCGTGTAAAGCAACAGTAGAATGTCTGCCACAGAAGCACCCACAACTTTCCGAATACCTATCTCCTTTTTCTTTTGTTCTGCTATGAATGATGAGAGCCCAAGCAAACCAAGGAGCGCAATGAAAATGGTCAGGAACGTGACAATGCTGAAGATCTTTTCAATTTTTTCCTCTGCTTCATACATGTCGTTCAGATTGTTTTCCAGGAAATAATAGTCGAATGGCCTCTTTGCTCCAAAATCATTCCAGGTTTGCTCGATATAATCCAGTGCTTCTCTTGTCTTGTCTTCTTTGATCCTGACCGATACGTGGTATGGATTAAACTGTGCTATAAACAGGATCATTGGTTCTACGGCATTATGCAATGACCGGAAGTGGAAGTCTTTTACCATCCCGATCACTTTCATGGGACGGCCGACATTCCCCTCCAGGTCTATATTATAGTCTATTCGTTTGCCAACAGGATCATCATACCACCCCAGGGATCTTGCCCCTGTTTCATTGATGATTACTGCCCCTGTGTCGTCAGTGCTCATGTTGATGTCAAAATTCCTGCCCTTTGCTATTTCCATATCAAGCACATCCAGGAAATCGTAATCCACCTGTGCCAGGATGAGTGAACTCTGCACCATCTGGCTGTCCTTTTCTACATTCATTACCTGAATCCAGCTTATATTGCCCGGAACCTGCGTTGAACGTGTTACACCCACGATGTTGGGATTATTTAGAAGCTCCTTCTTGAAGATCTCACCTTTGCTTCGGAACGCCGAATCCTGGAGTTGCATGACTATGACATCTTTTTTACTGAATCCCAGGTTTTTATTTTTCAGATAATTAAGCTGATTGGAAACTGCAATTGTGGCGATGATCATAAAAATGGCTATGAAAAACTGCACAATCACAAGGATTTTCCTCATCCTCCCCTTACTTTTGGCTGAAGTATCTCCTGAACCCCGCAATGCTGTGACCGGAGACACCGATGAAAGGTAAAATGCCGGATAAATCCCCGACAACAAACCCGTTAGCAGGGCAACAGCAGCAATGATGATAAATATCGCAGGATTAGACCCGTAGGCAATGGTTTTTTCCGTGATGTTGTTGAAATCAGGCATCAGCAGATAAACCAGGAAAAGGGCTATCAGTGCTGCAATGATCGACAGCATCACCGATTCCCCGATGAATTGCCAGATGAGTTGCTGCCTGTAAGCTCCGGAAACCTTTCTGATGCCCACTTCCCTGCTTCGATTTGCCGACCGGGCTGTGGCCATATTCATATAGTTGATGGCAGCCAGTAACAAAACCAAAACCCCAACAGCACTGAAAATGAAGATATATGCCTTGTTTCCGATGGGCTCATCAGCAGCAAGGTCAGACCTGAAATGGGTTTCTGCTAATGGTGTTGTTAACAGGGAATAACTTGCATTAATCTGCTCGCCTATTGGTTTGTAATATTTGTCATAAAAAGCTTCGAATTTCTCGTGTATGCTTTCAATACTGGAATTCTCATTCAACATCACATAGGTTATGACCCCTATATTCCAGAACCGCATGGGTTCCATGCTGTTAAAGTCTTCAACTCCTTGTTCTTCCGCGATGGTAGTCCCGGAGATCAGGGCATCAAATTTCAGATGAGAGTTGGCCGGCAGGTCTTTGACAACACCAATGATCTTATAGGAGGTCCCCTGTCCGGTGGTTAGGATCTCTCCAACAGGGTTTTCATTACCGAAATACTTGTTGGCGATTTTCTCGGTGAGGATCATTGTCTTTGGTTCTACCAAGGCATTTTCATGACTGCCAAGCACAAATTCATGGGTGAAAACATCAAATATCGTGGAATCGGTAAAATAAAAGCGTTCTTCATAGTATTCCTTATTGTCGTGTTTGATCAAAACATTCCCTGCATTGGCAAACCGCACAAATTTTTCAACTTCAGGAAATTCGAGTTTCATGGCTGGCCCCATAGGAATTGGAGCAATAGCAAATCTATCAACCTTATTACTGATGCTGTATTCCGAATCGATGCGGTAGATCCTGGGATGGTTTACATGGTGTTTATCGTACCCGCTCTCATCATTTACATAAAAAAGTATAAAGATAAAAGTGGCCATCCCAATGCTTAAGCCCAATATGTTCAGGATGGTATAGAACTTATTGCGCACAAAGTTCCTGAAGGCACTTATTAAATAATTCTTGAACATAACATAAGGATTAAAATGAAAAAGCTTGAATTAATGTGCTTATGACCAGGAAATAGCGAATGCTATTTATGAAGCTTTCCCGGTTTAATATCATCCCGCGAGCGGGTTAAAGTATCGATTTCTTAATGTTCTCTGTTACAATCTGTCCGTCAAACAGTTGTACTATCCTTCCGGCATATTCTGCATCTCTTTGTGAGTGGGTTACAATGATTACTGTGGTTCCAGCCTGGTTCAATTTTTCTATGAGGTTCATCACCTCTTCGCCATGGGCTGAGTCGAGGTTACCGGTTGGCTCGTCGGCAAGAATCAGCTTGGGGTTGGCCACAACGGCACGTGCCACGGCAACACGCTGCTGCTGTCCTCCGGAGAGTTGCAATGGGAAATGTTTTTTTCTGTGTGCTATCTGCATCTTTTCCATGACTTGTTCTACATGCTCTTTGCGTTTAGAGGATGGAAGACCGAGATAAATCAATGGAAGTTCAATGTTTTCAAATACTGTGAGTTCATCAATGAGATTGAAATTTTGAAATACAAATCCGATGTTTTCTTTCCTTAACCTTGCCCTTTGTCTTTCTGAATAGCCGGAAACTTCATGTCCTGCAAATGAATATTTCCCGCCGGTTGGATTGTCAAGCAAACCCAGGATGTTCAGTAAGGTTGACTTACCACAACCAGAAGGTCCCATAATGGCCAGAAATTCACCGTTTTTTACCTCCAGATCCACATTGTTCAAAGCTGTGGTTTCAACTTCATCTGTGCGGAATACCTTTATCAGTCCTTCCGTTTTGATCATTAAGTTATTTTCCATGATACTTGATTTTAATTAATAATTCGACGTGTATTTTGCATTTAAGTTACAAATTGTTTTTATTATTCATACTTTAAAGCTTCAACCGGGTTTGAAGCGGCAGCCCTTATGGCACGGGTGCTTACGGTCAGCAATGCAACCAGCAGCGAAACAAGAGCAGTTGCAACGAAAATCCAGAGATTGAGACCTGTACTGAAAGCAAAGCCGTCAAGCCAGTCTTTCAGAAAATACCAGGCCGGTATCCAGGCAATCACATTCCCGATGATGACCAGCCACATGAATTCCTTGCCAAGCATCTGCACAATGGATGCCATCGAAGCTCCAAGCACTTTCCGTATGCCTATTTCCTTCGTTTTTTGCTCGGCAATAAAGGATACCAGTCCGAGCAATCCAAGACAGGCTACAATAACCGCAAAAAGAGTGAAATAGGTGATAACTTTCCCTATGCTGAGTTCCGATTTGTATATATTATCGTAAAAATTTTCCAGGAAAAAGTATTCAATGGGCATTGCAGGAACAACCTTGTTCCATGTTTCTTCAATCTTTGCAAGTGTTGTCCTGGTGTTCCCCGGTGTTATCCTGACCAGCAGGTAACGGTTGTAGTTCGGGAATATGTGGATCATGAGCGGTTCCACTTCGCTGTGCAGAGAAGCATAGTGGAAGTTTTTAGCAATGCCAACAATGTTTCCGGCTTTGGGTTCCCGCAATCCATAAAGGTATTCGAACCTCCGGCCTACGGGATTTTCAATCTCCAGCTCCCGCACCGCTGCTTCATTCAGGATATAGGCCGATGATTCGTCAGTTCCGAATTCCTGTGAGAAGTCCCGGCCCTGAGCCATTTCAATTCCCAAAACTTTCAAGATGTCAGGCTCTCCTGATAAGACCCTGATGCCAAAGGCATCCTGCTCTGCTTCTTCGCTCGACATCTCTTCCTGTCCGGAATCAGGCATCCTGACAGTCAGGAAAGGGACTCTTTCCCCGGGGATGCTGCTGGCCGTCGATGTGTAAAGCACTTCCGGCAGCATTTTGAGCTCATTCTCCAATACCTTGTTCTTTTCATGATCTCGTGCGTCCGGCAGGGAGATGACCAGCACATTTTCCTTGTCAAAGCCAATGTCTTTTTTCTGAATGAAATTGATCTGCCGGTAAATGGTTATCGTAGCAATGATCAGCAATACGGAGATGGCAAACTGCGAGACAACCAGTATCCTGCGAAGATTGAGTGATGATCTGCTGCTCCTGCTGTTGAAAGCGTCAGACCTCAATGCCCGCATGGGACTGAATCCCGCCATGTGCAGTGCCGGATACGCTCCTGCCAGGAAAGTGGTGATAATCAGGACAACAGCAAGGGCGATGACCAGTGACGCATTGTCCATAAGATCAAGCATAATATGTTTTCCTGTGATATCATTGAAAACAGGAAGGATCAACTGCACGATGACAAGGGCAATGACCATACTGAAAAAGGTCAGGAGGAAAGATTCCGTCATGAACTGGTTGAAAATATTGGCTCGCTGGCTCCCAAGGACTTTCCTCAGTCCAACCTCCCTGCTTCGCCTTGCTGAACGGGCCGTTGCCAGGTTCATATAGTTGATGCAGGCGATGATGAGGATGAAGATGGCTATGGCAGAGAAAATAAATACGGTGCTGATGTCCCCGTTCGTTTCAATCTCTTTCTCGGCGTGAGAGTGGAGGTGTATCCTGGTGACAGGGTTGAAAATGGCTCTGACTGTCCAGCCGTCAGGCATATTGGTGCTGTCACCCGCTGTCACAAATCCAAACAATTCGTAAATATCCTGGTTCACCTTTTCCAGTGTCGATGTGGCAGCTTGCTTGTCGGGGAATGTGAAATAGGAATAAAATGCCGATGGCCCCGGACTGTCGACACGCGCACCTATGGCCCGGAGCTGGTCCATGGAAATGGCTATGTCGAAGTGAAAATGTGTGTTCTCCGGAATATCTTTTATGACACCCGAGACTTTATAGGGCTGGTTGCTGATCTTTACTATCCTGCCAAGGGGATCTCCCTCCCCGAAATATTTTTTGGCTGTGGTTTCTGTCATAATGATCTTTTCCGGTCCGCATAATGCCGTGTTGGGATCCCCCTTGACCATCTCAAAGGAAAAGATCCTGAAGATGGATGAATCGGCATAGGCCACAGACTTTTCGGAGAACTGCTGTCCTTCATACTCGGCAATCATCGGGAAGAAGGAAAAGTTCATCTTTGCACCGGAAATGATCTCCGGATACCTTTCGGTAAGTACAGGGACCAGAAATCCCTGGGATGCAGCCCAGTGCTCCGTCTGGCCTTCCCCTTCCCATATGGTCTCAATCCTGTAAATATGTTCGGCATTTTCATGGTAACGGTCGTAACTGATCTCATCCTGGACAAACAGGAAGATCTGTATGCAGGTGGCCAGCCCCAGGGAAAGGCCCAGCAGGTTGATCAGCGTGTACCCCTTCTTCTTCCAGAGGTATCGCAACGTGGTTTTGATATAGTTAATGATCATAGCTTCAGGTTTATAATGGTTATTCGTATTTCAGGATGTCAACAGGATTGGTCCTTGATGCCTGTATGGTTTTTGCTGCGCTGACCAGGAGGGCAAGAAACAAGGCAAACATCCCCGATAATATGAAGATAAGAATGCTTATTTCCGTCTGGTAGGCGAAATTCCCGAGCCAGCTTTTCAGGACAAGGTATGCGACAGGCCATGCAATGATATTGGCTATCAGCATAAGCTGAATAAATTCCACAGACAGGATCCGTATAATATTGTATGGATTTGCTCCAAGCACCTTCCTGATGCCTATCTCCTTCGTCCTCTTTTCTGTCATGAAGGCAGCCAGGCCAAAAAGGCCAAGCGAAGAAATGAATATTACCAGGATGGTGAATATCAGTGATAAACGGCTAAGGTTCCGTTCATCGTGGTATAACCGGTTTAGTTCATGATCCATGAAAGAATACTCAAACGGGCGATCTTTCACGAAGGTGTTCCACTTGCTTTCAAGAAATTCCAGCAGTTCGCCGTATTCTCCCTGGCTTTACACGAATGGCCATATAATTCATGAACCATGCAATCCCTCCGGGGTTTCTTTGATGTTCCGGACAAAACGGACCGCTTGCCTTATGCACGAAGTGGCATTGAAAATTGTCAATCACCCCGATCACCCTTTCCTGCCCCTGGAAGGGAATGGAATTTCTTTCCGATAGCATCTTCAGTCACCCCAGCCCAGATGGTCAACCATGGCTTTGTTGATCAGAATGCCCTTCTCCGCATCGGTCTTGTTGGCCTCGCAGTAATCCCTTCCCGCCGGATCTTCAGATCGAGAATGTCTTCGCAAAGTCGTATTCCACTATCAGGCAGGGATAGAATTGCCATTCATTTTCCGGAAACCTTCAGGCCTGAATTCGGGTATTGTAGGCAGTTCGAAAATGTAATCCATGGTTGTCACACTTTCCACCATCGGATTGTTCAGCAATTCGTTTTGAATGTCTTGTATTGCTGGATAATGGGAGTCCTGCTGATGGGTAATACGATGATGTTTTCCTTCGTAAAACCGGTATTGGCATTTTTAAATATTCTAGCTGCTTAAAAATGATGATCGTCCCGATGATAAGGGCGATGGAAATGGTAAACTGGGTTATTACCAGTATCTTCGGGTAAAACCCGGTTATGGGATCTCCTTGATCCCCATCTTCAAAACCCAGATAGGCCTGAACGAAGAAAGATAAAAAGCAGGATATAATCCAGAGATCAGGCCGATAAAGAAAATGAGCCCGGCAAATACAACAGGAAAGGCCATTCAAGCAAAATGCCCAGCGAAATGTCTTTTTCCTGTGAAATTATTGAACCAGGGCAGCTGCTGATCTGCGATGATGAGCGCTATGCTGCCGCGGCAATGGTTAGCAGGATGGATTCACTCAGAAACTGGCGTATGAGCTGGGTACGTATGCCCCCACAACCTTTTTGATTCCAATCTCCTTCGACCTTCCGGGAAGTGGCTGTGCTGAGGTTCATAAAATTGATGGCGGCGATGACCAGCAGCAGGAATACCGCAATGGCAGAATATAAATGTATGTTAATGCTGCTGTTGGGCTCAATCTCATAATCCAGCCTGGAATGCAGATGAATGTCAGTTAGCTTTTTGAAGGTGCAGGGTGATGTTGTCCTTCTCCGCATCGAAGAAGTATTTCTGTACGAACTGTGGGAGCAGCGCTTTTTCCAGATGCTTCGCATCAACGTTTTTATGCAGGAGAAGATATGTCCAGCAGGGATTCCACACCCAGGTCTGAGGGAGATGGCCTCTGTAAAAATGCTTCACAGAACTCATCGAGGCTATGAAGTCAAAATGAAAATGGCTATGGGATGGAACATCTTCGATGACACCGGCAACCTGAAATGGAAAACGCCCTTCCACCTTGAGGGTTTTTCCCATCGGGTCCTCATCTCCAAAGTATTTCTCCGCGGCCTTCTCCGTGATCACGACCATAAAGGTTTCGTCCAGGGCAGTTTCAGGGTCCCCTTTCAGGAATTTGTGATCGAAGATCCTGAAAAAGGTGGAATCAGCAAAGAAAACTCCTGTTTCAATGTATTTCTTGTCTTCATGCTCCAACAGTGTCCGGGGTGATTGGAAGTTGAATACCCTCACCACGTTCCCGATCATGTCAGGATATTCATTCTTTAAAGCAAAAGCAGCAGGAAAAGGAAGGCTGGCCGAATTTTCCCCGACTCCCCCAAAGTCAGAAATCTGCCCTACCCTGTAAATTCTCTCAGATTTTTTATGGTAGCGGTCATAGCTGAGCTCATCCACAATATACAGTCCGATCAGCAAAAAGCTTGCTATGCCCAGGGCCAGCCCTGCAATGTTCAGCATGGAATAGAGCCTGTATTTCATCAGGTTCCTTACAGCAATCTTCAAATAGTAAATGATCATGGTGTTTCCTTTTCCTGTGCTTTAATGTTTATTCATTAGGATACCTGTGATAGATCTTGTTTACAATTTTCCATCCATCGGGGAACCTGTACAAGGACAGATAGTCGGTAAAGATTTTTTTACCTTCTTTAAACAGACTGATCTTTGCCACGGCGGCTTTGCCGGTAATGTCTATCATATCGTATTCGCATGTGACCCTCTTGCCTTCTTCTACAGGTGAAGGATCTTTCTCTTTCTTTTTTTCGGAATAATAGATCCAGTTGTAGATAGGGAATTTGTTCATGGTCCCGTCTTCATTCAGGATGAGGAGGTCAAATCCGGGATGGAATCCTTCCCTTGTCTTGTCAAGGTCGCCTTTGTTCTGCAATCCACCTACATAAGCTTCTCCGATCAGGGTCTTAATGGCTTCTTTATCATTTTCCTGGGCAAACATGGTGAATGTTGCAACCATGCATAAAAGTGTTAATGCAATCTTTTTCATTTTTTAATCTTTTGTTTTACAATAATTTACGGATGTGAAGTTTTCTTTCTGAACATCAAAGGGATGTTTGATTTTGTCGGGGCCCCGATCTCCACCAGCTCCCAGTCTTTATCGTATTCATCAATCTTATGGCGAAGTATTTGAACAGTGTCTTCAGGAGGAGCATCGTTGCCTTCCCAATCCAGGAGTTCAATCCTGTATTTGAGGGTTTTTTTGCGGCCGTTGATGCGGACTTCGATCTCTACATTTTGTTCGACATCGACGTCTGGTATTAGGATTACTACTTCTCTCATTTTATTATGTTTTGGTTATTAAATCATTTCCTGTTGTATGTTTTTGACAATCTTTCTGATTTTTGTATTGGAAGTAGAAAAGCTTTCTAATTGTAAAAAGGCTGTTTTTAAAGGATCGCTGCTGCTTTGATGTTCTCATTCACCACCTGGCCGTCGAACAACCGGATAACACGCTGTGCATATTCTGCATCCCTTTGTGAGTGGGTGACAATGATCACGGTGGTGCCGTTTTTATTCAGTTTTTCCAGAAGGTTCATGACCTCCTCGCCGTGTGATGAGTCGAGGTTTCCTGTAGGCTCATCGGCCAGGATGAGGTGGGGCTTGGCTACTACAGCCCTGGCAATGGCTACTCTCTGCTGCTGCCCGCCGGATAGCTGCAATGGAAAATGTCTCTTTCGGTGAGCAATCTGCATTTGTTCCAGTACCTCTTCCACCAACTGCTTCCTGTCTGCACTATTATAACCCAAATATATCAGAGGTAGTTCGACGTTTTCAAAGACCGTTAGCTCGTCGATCAGGTTGAAGTTCTGGAAAACAAACCCAATGTTGTGCTTCCGCAGTCTGGCACGTTGTTTTTCATTGAACCTTGATACTTCATGCTCCAGGAAATGGTATTGTCCGCCGGAAGGGTTGTCAAGCATTCCCATAATGTTCAGTAGAGTTGACTTCCCGCAACCGGAAGGCCCCATGATGGCTACAAATTCTCCTTTTTGAATCTCAACACTTATATTATCGAGTGCTGTGGTTTCTACTTCGTCGGTACGAAAGATTTTTGACAGGTTAATGGTTTTTATCATGATCTTTTGTTTTTAAGAGTTTATAAGTAAGTTTTTTTATGATTCTATTTGAATACGAGCTTGTCTTTTCCTCCAAAGGAATCGTATGATGAGATGATTACTTCTTCGCCGGGTTCAAGGCCTTCAAGAACTTCGTAATATCTCGTGTTCTGCCGTCCTATCCTGATATCGCGTTTCAGGGCGCTTGTGCCGGTTTTATCCAGGACATAGATCCAGTTGCCGCCGGTTTCCTGGAAAAAGCCTCCGCGCTTGACGATAATGGCTTCGGAAGGACTGCTGAACATCAGTTTCAGCTGTATGGTCTGGCCCCGCTTGATGCTTGCCGGTTCTTCACCTTCGAATTGAAGCTCCACCTGGAAGGTTCCGTTGGTGACGTCTGTGTAGATCTTGCTGACACTGAGCATGTAATCAATATTGTTCATGTCAAACTCGGCCTGCTGCCCGATGTGCACACGTGAGATGTACCGCTCATCAATATTGGCATGAAGTTCAAACCCATCCATCATGTCGATCTGTCCGAGGTGTTCCCCACTTGCCTTGGTCTCACCAATCTCGGCGCTGAAAGATGAAAGTTTCCCCGGCGCCGGCGCCCTGATGAGTAGATTATCCATTGTCCTTTCCAGCAGCTTAAGGTTATTTTTGATCCTGCTGATGGAACTGTTGATTTGTTTAAGGGAAGATATGGCCGAAATGGAATCCAATTCCTGCAGCTTTTTGGTAAGATTAAATTGCTTGGTCAGGTTCTTATATTCCCTCTCAGAGTCTTCGAAATCCTTCACCGCAATCATACTGTCTTCGAACAATATCTTGTTTCTTTCATAAGTTTTATATGCTTCATCCAAATGGGCTCTTAAATTGGCCAGCTCCCGCTCACGTAGAAATTTATTCTGCTCAAGGCTGATCCTGGTGTTTTGCAGGTTGTTGATGGCATCATACATCCAGGTCTGCTGCTCCATGAAACTCAGTTCCAGGTTGGCATTCATAAGCTTCAGGATGGGATCACCTTTCTCCAGGATGGCCCCGTCTTCTACATAGACTGCTTCCACAATACCACCCTGGATAGCATCAATATATATGGTCGTTTTGGGATAAACCACCCCGTCAACAGGAATGAATTCCTGAAAATTGTCCTGCATGACCTCCGCAATCGTTATCTGATCTTTGTTGATGTACAGCTTGCTCGTTTTATCCCTCAGGAAAAGCAGGTAAATAAGGAATAAGGCAAAAACTGTTATAGCGGCAATCGTTAAGATCTTCTTTGTTGTCCACTTCTTTTTCTTAATTATCCGGTCCATTTTTTATAATTTTTTGGTTTATTACTACTTTATCTAAATCTGTGCCATTGATTGCAAATCTCTGTTTAGCAATCGTTTAAAATTGTGTTATGCATCGATAATGCATGTATTTTGTCCAATATCGTTCAACGATTTGTACAGATACGAACATTATTCTTATTTTTACGTTTTCAACAGGATGACTTTCTGCAACTACCTGAAATAAAGTAAATATGGAAAAATTGGATGCCAAGCTATTGATTGTTGACGACGACAGGGATGTGTTGCTTGCCGCAAAGCTTTTCCTGAAACAACACATTAACTTCGTACATACTGAAGAGAATCCTGAAAACATTCCTGACCTGATAAGAAACGATAAATATGACCTTGTCCTTTTGGACATGAATTTCTCCAGGGATGCCACCAGCGGTAAGGAAGGCTTTCACTGGCTGAACAAGATCCTGGAGCTAGATCCTGCCATCACGGTGATCCTCATCACCGGCTATGGAGATATTGAGCTTGCCGTGCAGGGGATCAAGGAAGGCGCTACCAACTTCCTGCTCAAACCCTGGGATAACAAGAAACTTTTGGCAACCATCACCACTTCCCTGCAACTTAAAAAGTCGAAGGTTGAGCTGAGCGATATCAAGACGAAGCAAAAACAGGGTGCCGGTATAAACGATATCAGCAGCAAGACCCTTATTGGCCAATCACCTGCCATGATGAAGGTGATGGCGACGGTTGAAAAGGTGGCGATCACCGACGCCAATGTCCTTATCCTGGGTGAAAACGGCACGGGTAAAGAGTTGATAGCCCGGGCCATTCATGATCATTCCAGAAGGTCTGGCGAGGTCTTCGTCAGTGTGGATCTGGGAGCGATCAGCGAGACATTGTTTGAAAGCGAGCTTTTCGGTTTTAAGAAAGGAGCTTTTACGGATGCTAAGGAAGACCGGGCAGGAAGGTTTGAAGCAGCGAACAAAGGAACCATTTTCCTGGATGAAATAGGAAATCTTTCTTTGTCATTACAATCCAAACTCTTAAGTGTTATACAAAACAGGAAAGTAGTCAGGCTTGGCACCAACAGCGAGATCCCCATCGATGTCCGCCTGATTTGTGCTACCAATATGCCCCTGCACCAAATGGTTGCTGAGAACAAATTCCGGCAGGACCTCCTGTACCGCATCAACACCGTGGAAGTCCATGTGCCGTCCCTGCGGGAAAGGTTTGAAGACATTCCCCTGCTGATCGACCATTTCCTGGAAATTTATTGCAACAAATATAAAATGCCCACAAAAAGGGTAAGCCCTGCTGCCCTGAAAAGGCTTGAAGTTCATGCATGGCCGGGAAATATCCGCGAGTTGCAGCATGCTGTGGAAAGGGCTGTGATCATGAGCGAGTCAAATATCCTGGAACCGGATGATTTTTTTCTTTCGAAAATTGAGGAGCGCCGGGAAGATGCCATAAAAACTACCAGCATGAACCTTGAAGAAACTGAAAAGATGCTGATCAGGAAGGTGATAGACAAGCACGGGGGCAATATCAGCAAGGCAGCCAAAGAGCTTGGCCTGACCAGGGCATCATTATACCGCAGAATAGAAAAATATGGTCTTTAAGAATTTCCGGATCCAGGTCATCATGAGGGTACTCCTCATGGTTTTTACCGTCATCCTGCTGTATTATATTTTCAATAAAACAAGGTATAATGTCAGCCTGTTCATCCTTACCCTATTATTGTGTTTGCAGATTTATCTGCTGATACGTTTTGTTGAGCGGACAAACCGAAAGCTAAGCCAGTTTCTTGAAGGTATAAGGCACTCTGATTTTTCCAGCTCCTTCTCGGATGCCGGCCTCGGGAAAAGCTTCGAGGGACTGAACCGGTCATTCAATGAGGTGATCGATGAATTCAAAAGGAACAGGGCAGAAAAAGAAGAGCATTTCAATTACCTGCAGACGGTGATACAGCATGTGACCATCGGCATTGTTGCTTACCGCCGCGACGGGAAGGTGGATATTTTTAATACAGCCATTAAACGGCTTTTGAAAATCAAAAACATCCGTTACATTCAGGATCTTGCCAGGATCAAGGACGCCCTGCCGGAGACATTGCTGAAACTAAAGGCCGGCGAAAAAACCCTGGCG
>JAGYLD010000061.1 GCA_018401355.1 Bacteroidales bacterium | reverse complement strand
TGGTGTTTTATATGAGGAGTGAATATTAGCCCTGATCATTATGGCTGTATCGTAATGGGAAGTTCAGCTTATTATATTCCCTTCCCACAATCGATCCAGGAATTCTCTCCATGGTAAGATCATGATATCTCCCAATTTCCTGGGCAAAGGATCATTGGTAATTAGAATGAGTTTTTTAACCCGGTATTCCTCTGCAAAACTTTTAAGCCCTTTCAAATGTCGCGGATTAGCATGATACGTTGCTTTTACTTCTACGGCAACTTCATGGTCTCCCAGGATAAAGTCAACTTCCAGTTGTGATGCTGTTCTCCAATAAGAAAAATCATAATGCAGATCGGAATAACTGCTATGTGTATAAATTTCGTGGTAAATATAGTGTTCAAATGCCTTTCCGAATGCTTCACTGCCTGGTTCTAATGATCTTCTTTTGAGCAGATAATTTGCTATTCCGACATCAAAAAAGTAAAATTTTGGAGCATGAATCACCCTGCGCTTGGGATTTTTCCTGAAAGAAGGCAGGAAGCGCCCGACCATAGTTTCCTGTAATATTTGAAAGTATTCTTTCACTGTGGGAGAGCTGACACCAGAGTCAGAGGCAATATTGCTGTAATTTATCAT
Organism: Bacteroidales bacterium; assembly: GCA_018401355.1. GTDB lineage: Bacteria > Bacteroidota > Bacteroidia > Bacteroidales > B18-G4 > M55B132. Next base: position 14,375 of record JAGYLD010000061.1, on the reverse strand, counting down.
TTCACCGTTGGAAAATGCCGCCTGCTCTAAAAATCGGGAAAAGGAGCTGACCTTTCGTAATCTTGCTTCTTTAAGGATCTCATCCTGTAAGTAGCTTCCAATATAGGCAGATAATAGTTTTTCAGGATTCGCAGAAAGGTAATGTCGAGGTAATAACCCGTGATTCAGAGCACGAATTAACTCAAAATCCGGTATTTCCTTATAAATGAGAGGCAACAATTCATACCTCAACGCCCTTCCACCGAGCAAATTTGCACCGGACCGCAGAATATTTCTCGGGCTGGAACCGCTCAAGATAAAACGAGTCCCTTTATTTACCATTAACCATTGAATTTCATTTAACAGGTTTGGTAATAGCTGAATCTCATCAATAACAACCGGACCAGGATTGTTATTTGCCAGGACATATTCCCTTAATACAGCCGGATTTCTCTGCAGCCTCTCATAAACATCAGAGAGCAAGAGGTCGAACCAAAGTGAATTGGGGAAAAGAGCTTTTAGTAAAGTACTTTTCCCTGTTTGTCTTGCTCCCCATAAAAACAAACTTTCTCTACCCGAGCCATAAAACAACTGCTTACGAATAAACATGATATTTTAAAGTTATATTTTAATATATCCTGATAATTTAAAACAAAGATAAAATAATAATATACAGAAAGCAAATTTTAAAACAGATGACATCTTCTCCGGGGGAGATGTCATCTGCTAAAAAAACTGTTCAACGCAGCAACTGAGGGATCTCCGTCGTTCTGCAGCAAGGACAATTCAAGGCGGCAACTGAAAAATCACCTTCGGTTTGCAGAAATGACTATTCCAGGAATCGACTGGGAATCCTCCAGCAAACCTGCGACTGAATTCCTTTTGACAATCCAGCACAAATATTCCGCCCCTAACGGGGCTCAATGATCATCAATCCGCATCTCTCTATAATTGTTTCGCCCCTAACGGGGCTTTATGTAGATCAAACCTCACCTTTCTTCGCTACCGGAGTGGCGCCCCTACGGGGCTCTTATGATCGAAGACCGAAGAACAAACCCTTCCTTCGTCAGGGCAGGCTCTCGCAGATCTAAGATTAGATCTGAGATCTGCGATCTGATCTCTGAGATCTGAGATCTCTCCCCTGAAGGTAATTGGTAAATTGATTAGCCGATTGTCGACGAGTTATTAGCAATGTGGGAAAAACAAAAAAGGCTTGCCTCAGCAAGCCTTTTGTTATCGCCCTTTCCCCTGATACAGGGTTATAACCAATTTTGCATATGAAGAACAATTAAAGGGCGAATATTTCTTTTTCCTGAAAGTGGTTTACGGCACTATTAAATACATGGTGATAGCATTCCCTGGCTTCCTTGCTTGAATTCATCAACGGAGCAGGAAAAGGATTCTCATGAGTGTATCTGTAATGATAATCCAGGACTTCAATGTTCTCAGAATAGTTGTCTCTTCCTGCAATGGAACTGACAATGGTGTTAAAAGAGAATACCTTGTCTTTTGACAAACCTACCACCTTCAAACGACTGTTCATCTCTTTAAACTTCTTCAACCTGAACTCCTCAAGCTGCCCCGGATACAACATGGCCCTGAAAGCTTTTCCAACCGGTTCAGAGTCCAGAACCTCATGGAATGTGTCCAAATGGCTCGCATTCATCAGGCCTTCATCGCTGTAAAAATCATTCAGTTTCCTGAAAGCAGCACCATCAATGATGTATTTAGAGGTCCCTTTGATTTCACTGAAAACCGAGCCTCCACAAAAGAGAAAGAACTTTGAAGAAGAAAACAGCCCTTCCGGATCGGCTAAGGCAATAACCTGCGAAACAAATGCTCCGATGGAATAACCAAAGAAGTTTATGTCCAGGTCTGGAGAAAACATCGGGTGCTTGCCCTGCCTTATCTGCTTCACCAGCTTAACAATATCCATGATGCTTTGATAACCGCTCAGGACAAACCGTTCCGGCACGTTTTCAAGCCGCTCGCTGATGGCCAGATTAGCAAAGCTTATGGAGGAATTATTCTCGTTCTTTTTTCTATGCCCGATCAATGCGGCCATCTTGTGCCTGTCAGACCAATCGATGGGTGCTCGGTCCATGTGAAACGACAAAGGGAAAAACAATACCGGCTGTCCAGTCTTTTCTAAAAGGTATTTTCCCCAGGACCAATACTTGTTCCAGGTCTTCTCGTTAAGCCCATGAAGCAGGATGGTCAGTCCTTCAATTTTCCCGTTGCCCTTATTAAACATAACAGGATAGGAAAAATGCCTGTTTTGTATGATCTGGTTGTCAGGAATGCTTGATAAACCTATGGCCTCCTCCTGAGCCACCAAACCGTTGTTGATGAGAATATGGTTGTGTTCCGATTCAAAAAGGAAGCTGGCCAAACCCGGTAATGAACCCTTGGTTTTAACTTTTGCAGCATCCTTTTCCGGGATATCTGCGGTTCCTTCCATTTCTCTTATGTATCTCATCAAAATGTTTTCGTTTTGTTACTTGCAAAATTATTACCTGTGATGGGTTATTTTCAAATAAAGGTTACCAGCACCATGACGATGTTATGAAATCAGGAAATGTGGGGTGAATTTTTATATATGGGGGTGATTTTTTCTTAATGATGATAATTATATTCCCTTGTTAACCCCTTTTTCAGGTAAAAAATTAACTTTGTTCTAATAATCCCACGATTTACTAAAATGTTTATCCTGGAAAAGAAAATACCGGAATACCTTACCAGCAGGAAAAACATCGTTGCACTGGTGATCTTCACAGCCATCTTTGCACTTGTATTCATTAATGTTTATGCTCCGTTTAATGTCAATAAATGGCTTGAAGTAACCAGGATCAGGCTTTTTCTCTATTCAAGCCTTGTTATCCTGACAGGGATGCTGGTCATCGTGGTGAGCAGGATCATAATGTTCCTGTATTCCAAATTCAAGCATCTGAATTACTGGCAATATATTGTATGGGTCATTGGAGAGATCCTGAGCATGTCTTTTGTCTATGCCATTTTTGTGAAATTCATTTTGACGGATTCCAGGGATTTTATGGACATCTGGACCATCTCCATTAAAAACACCTCACTGATCCTTCTCCTGCCTTATACCTTCATCTGGTTGTACTTTGCATGGAGGGAAAATGCCGTTAAGCTCGATAAATATTCCGATGAATTACTTCCGGGGTCTTCCCCTGCCAAAATGATCCCTTTCACTGATGACAATGGCAACATGCGTATCTCCATTAAAAACGACGACTTGCTATACCTCTCTTCTGCAGACAATTACGTGACCATCCATTATATAAGCGGAGGCAAGATCTCAAAATTCCTGATCCGGAATTCCATGAAAAACTATGAAGAACAATTCAAATCCAAGAGCCTTACCCGGTGCCACCGTTCTTTCATGGTGAACATTGAAAAAGTGAAGATCATCCGGAAAGAAAAAGATGGGTTTCACCTGGAACTCGATGCACCTGTAAATACATCTTTACCAGTATCAGCAAAATATTTCACCAGCATCATGGATGTGTTGTCGAGGTATTCACCGGGCAATTAAAAATCGGGAGTCTCTAGTGATCCGATCACTCAAACTCTTTCGTTTCATTGAAAATAACCCTTTCAAGTGATCGGATCACTGCGCTGACCGGAATGGCTTCAAAGTGATCCGATCACTCAAACTCTTTCGTTTCATTGAAAATAACCCTTTCAAGTGATCGGATCACTGCGCTGACCAGGCAGGCTTCAAAGTGATCCGATCACTCAAACTCTTTCGTTTCGTTGATAAAAAACCTTTCAAGTGATCGGATCACTGCGCTGACCGGAATGGCTTCAAAGTGATCCGATCACTCAAACTCTTTCGTTCCATTGATAAAACCCTTTCAAGTGATCGGATCACTGCGCTGACCAGGCAGGCTTCAAAGTGATCCGATCACTCAAACTCTTTCGTTTCATTGAAAAACCTTTCCAAGTGATCGGATCACTCAGCAAATGTGCACCTGGAAGTAAAATTATTATTTTTATCCAAAAAATGCAAAAGTATCTTTCCTCCTCCTGATCATTCCCTTGTTCATTTGACCCATTCCTTCACATACCCAGAAATCCCGATAAAAGACAATAATGATCACCGTCCAAACGTTCACTTTCGATGATCCAAGCCTGGAGGGCTGGGAAATGCTCCATACCATGGTAAGTTCATGTTCCCCTATGGGACCGCTGAAATTTGAAAAGATCCTGATGGTCAGGACGCTTAAAATGCGATTCTGCCACCAAAGGGGATAAATACCCGTGCGGGGAATGGGGACTACCTGACCCACACCATCATCTATAAAAACCCAAAGGGACAGGTAGAAGCTCTCGTACTGGCAGCTTCGTGACACCTTACGGGAAAAGATTGAAATGGGTGGCGAGAAAGGGTGACCTGGTTCTATTGATGCAACCGGACTATGCCCTCTGCTGCGCGGTTTGGTGGACCTTGAATCGGGCAACAACCAACCGCCGGATATGAAATTCCTGTTCATTTCGCACACCGCCAAGGGAAGTTGTTTCCAGTAAAAATGTTTATCCTTTCGGTACCTACAACACAGGAGCTTTCCGACGATAGCGTGCTGCAGAAAACAGAGATCATCCTGGATGAAAACGCACATGGCTTTTTACTGCGTGCCAGGATCTCCGGTCACGGTCATGAAGGCTCCCAGGAATTGCTGTGAATGGGACAGCAAAACCCATACCTACTACATCGATGACTGGGACCAATACCGCTGAATGTTTGGAAAGACTGTGGCTTCAACCCCATATACCCACAGGGGCACGTGGCCCTTCGATAGCAGGATGGTGCCCGGCACCAAAGTGGATGAATATGATTTTGAACTTACCGCAATATTTCCGGGGGTGTGATACGCTCATCCCTGGATTATGGCATTGAACCTTACAGGGATACCAGTGGAATTATGATGGCGAATTCCGCATGTCGCATCAGCTGATCTCTTGCCCAAATTTCAAAATGATGCAGCCATTGAGGACATCATTGCCCTGCCATGATTCATACAGCAGGATCAACCCTATATGCACAACCTGGTGATCATCATCCGCAACACAGGCAGCTATCCACTCAAATCACTGACCATCCAATATGGCCTCTCAAAGAAACATGTCAACGTGTTTGAATGGCGCGGATACCTGAATTTCATGGAAAGAAGAAGTATGGCTGCCCATTCCCGATTGGTCCAGGATGGAAGACAACAGGAAATTTGTGGTCAGCATCTCCAAACCCAACAACAGCTCCTGACGAATATCCCGGAAACAATTTCATGTCATCCGCGTGGAATTGCTACACAATTTGCCTGATCAGTTCATATTACACATTGAAACCAATGACCTGGGACGGCAAAGGACAATGCTTATTTTCTATCCAATGCAGCCGGCAGGATTTTGCAGCGGAAGGCATTTCACGATGACACCATTTACCGCGATAAGATACAATTGAAAAGTGGCTGTTACGAATTTCAGTTGACTGGATGCCCAGAAGACGGCATGAACCGCCATTGAACTATTACGAGAATCCTGATATGGTCGGTAATAATGGGAAGATTGAAATCCATAGCCTCAATGGGGATACCATCATGGAGTTCTTTGCTGATTTTGGCCGTGTGGGGAATTGTTCCGGTTCAGGTAAGGAACTGGCCGCGGTAAAATACTGCAATACTAATCCGCCAAAGGCAGGGTAATAGTAAACTTCGTCCCGGTTCACCCTTTTAAGGATCTGTATTGACTCAACCGTGATCTGCCCTTTGTGCATTTTAATGATGCCATAGCATACTGCCAGTCCCAGCCTGTCCCCTTCCCCATTTCCTCAGGGTGAAGAAAGGCTCCAAAAAGCTTGTTCAGGCTCTCTGCGGGATGCCCGGACCATTGTCCTGGAATGGAAAATCTTGCATCGTGATGCCCGTTTTCGGTGACTATGTTAATCTCTCCTGATCCTTCTTACTGTTTCCAACTTGCATTTTTAATGATGTTGGTCAGCACCTGATTGATCTGCCTGGGTCCACAGCTTTACCAAAAGGTCCTCTTCTGATGCTTCCTTGCTAATTTTACCATGCCGGCCGGAATCACCACACTATTCAGCATTGGTGAATAATTTAATTTACCGTGACTTCGGATGCTTTTCACTTTGTTGTTCCCTGGCAAAATTAAGCAAGCCTGATACAGGATGTTTTTACAACGATCGGCCTGGGTTGGCAATAAGATCAAGGTCTGAATAAATTTTGTGACTTTTTATCCACTTCTTCTTTCACCAAATGCGCGTGCATCAGGATGATGCCAAGAGGATTATTCACTTCATGGGCGATCCCTGCAGAAAGCTGTCCCATGTGCAAGCTTTGCCTTTGCTTGCAGGTTACCTTGCAGAGGCAAGCTGCCTGTTTGAAACTTCGAGTTGCTTCAGGAACTTATGGATATTATCAGTGGTAAAGTATACCAGGAAAGAAAGCAGGATGATAAAATGATGGCAGGGCAGTGGAAGAGAAGATCAGTTCATTGTTCAATCCCCTTGTTTCTCTGTAAGCGACATGGAAGCTGCAACATATAGCTTAAAACCATCAAAATAATTGTATGCAAATAATTTGTTTGTTATGTTTGTCCCTGTTCGTGTATTTCAGTATCCCGTTTTTCTGTTTTCAGATTTCTGTAAGGAATGGTCTGTCCTGCCAGTTTTCACATTCTGCCGAAGGGGATGTATGATCATGGTCCCCTCTTCGTCAAAAATGAAGGGAAACCCGTTTTTCCCCTATTTTCAGCCCATAAAGGATATCCCTCAGCTCGTCAAGGTCCTTTCCTGATCACCTACATAAAGTATCCCCTAGTTTCCCATCATTATGTTTTGGTCATAGGCGGTTATATACCAGTCATTTACCACGTAAGCCCTGCTGTAAAAGGTTTTTCCTGCCTGTCGGCTTTGGCAACAGGTGAATTGTTTGGAATGAACGTGCCTTCAGCAGAAGTAATTGTCGTTTTCAAAACATTGGTAGAGATTCTCAAAAAACCGTTGTCGATCTTCTGGAATACCGTAACCGTGCCACCAACAAGGCTTACTACATCATTTACAAAACCGGAGTTCGAATGAAGCTTTTCATCACCCAGATACCATTCATTGACCTCGACGAGGTGACTTCTCCTGGTGATCTGGTTGGTAGCTATCATGTTGATCTTTTCATCGCTGATCTTCAGATCCCTGTTATAGAATAAGCTGTGGGCAACCCTCAGGTTCTTTTCTACGGTTTCCTGCTTTAAGGCATGTTCACGCTCCATCATTTTCATGAGGGTGTGAACTTCCATCGTCAGATTTCGTTCGACGGACTCATGGATGTTCCGGCTGGACTTACTGATCGAAAAGGCGGTGATAATGGAAATTGAAAGGATGATCCCCAGGTAAACCGGAGAAAACAGCTTTAGTTTGAGTGATAATCTGCGAAACCATCTTTTCATTATCTGCCAGGTATTAGAGTTTTTATATGAGGCTGGAGGCCGGAGGCTGTAATCCGGAATCTGGTATCTGGCATCAATTTTCCCAATATCCATTTTGCATCAGATATACACATCCCTCTCCCCTCCCATCACTTTCTGATAGTATTTTTCGAAGTTTTCCAGGAGTTTGGTTTCCTTGAAGAAAGGCATTTCACGAATCTCTGAGAGTTCCTTTTCTATCAATTCATTTCCTGCTTTCCTGGTTTCTTCACTGGCATAGTCATCCAGGTATTCTTTAAAGGTCAATACTGCATTCAGCTTACAGAATTTCCCTTCCACGCAGTTTTTAAGCAATCCCATGATCTTGTCGCCGGTTCTTCCACAACGGTAACCGGCAGTGCAGAAAGATGTGATCATACCCATTTCCGTCAGCTCGCGGATGACCTCATCCAGCCTCCGGGTATCTCCCAGCATGAATTGCTGTTCCCGTTTAACCTGTCCAAATTCTTGTTGCAGGCTCAGTCGTTTCATGGCATCGGTATAGCCTCCGATGCCGATCCTGGTGGAAGCATCTGTTTGCGTGCATCCTACTTTTATCACTTCTTTCTTTATTTCAGGATGTTCTCTGGCAGTGATGATCAATCCTGTATAAGGGACGGACAACCTCAATACCGTAACGAGTTTTTTAAAGTCCTCATCATTGACAAAATATTTCGAATGTGTGCTGAGCCAGGAGCCTGCAGCCGGTGTCAAGCGTGGGAATGATATGGTGTGTGGACCTATTTTGAATTGCCGTTCGAGATCGATGGCATGGTAAAGCAGCCCCATCACCTCAAACCTCCAGTCGTATAAACCAAACAAAGCACCTATGGCAAGGTCATCAATCCCTGCCTCCATCGCACGGTGCAAGGCATAAAGCCTCCAGCGGTAATTGGCTTTTGGCCCGGCAGGATGAACCTTTGCATACGTAGGTTTATGATAGGTTTCCTGGAATACCTGGTACGTGCCGATACCCGCTTTTTCAAGCTTTTTCAGATCATCAACAGACATCGGGGCTGCATTGACATTCACCCTCCTGATGTTTGAATCCTTATTGCCATTCGGGGATTTCTCATTCACACTGTAAATGGCCTGGATGGATGCTGTGATGTAATCGATATCAGAGGATGGATGCTCACCATATACGGCGATCATACGCTTATGCCCCTCGCCAATGACAGCTTTTGTCTCCTTCCTGATCTCATCCATGCTCAGGACGCGGCGTTTCTCATTTTTATTCTCTTTTCTGAATCCACAATATGCACAACTATTTACACATAAATTGCTGCAGTACAAAGGAGCAAAGAAGACAATCCTGTTGTCATAAACCTTTTGTTTTACTTTCAGGGCCACATCGTACATCTCTTCCCATAAAGCATCATCTTTGACATTGAGCAAAGCAGCCGTCTCTTCCGGTTCAAGGCGTTGAATGGAAAGGGATTTTTCCAGGATGGCCTGTATCTTCGACTTATCAGGTAAAACATTATGGTTTATATGGTCCCAGATCTCGGTTTCATTGATAAAGTCTTTTCCATCGATCAGGTACTTATCAATCTCTTCCTGGCGAATGACCTTCTTTGACCATTCTCCGGTGGTCAGAGGCTTGTTTATGCTCATATTGTTGTGATTATTGAATTCCATCTTATAAGTTTTTTTGATAAGGCAACGTCACCAGGAAGCAACTGCCTTCATCCAGTTTACTGTTCACTTTTACTTCCCCTTCGTAACTGTCAACCAGTTGCTTGACGATCGACAACCCCAGTCCGCTTCCGGTTATATCTTTGGTCCGGTTGTTCTTGATCCTGACAAATTCCTTGAACAGCTTTTCTTTATCTTCTTCAGAAATACCAATGCCTGTATCTTCCACCATCACTTTGAAACCATTTTCTTCAGGTTTAGCTGTTACAAATACTTCCCCACCTTCAACATTGTATTTTATAGCATTGGATATCAGATTATTGAAGATGATCTCCATCTCATCCGGGTCACAGAAATAAATGATGTTGTCCGGCAGGTCCAGATGGATTTTAACATTCTTCTGAATGGCAATCGGCTCGAAAGTGTCTGCAGAAATCCTGATGGCCTGAGAAAGATCAATTTTTTTAAGCTCCTTGGTCTTCTTGCCGGATTCAATCTTGGTCATATCCAGGAGATCCATGATCAGGGTTCTCATCCCTTTGATCCTTTCCAGGGAACGATCGATCATGTTTTTATAATCAGCAATCTTATCCCCGACCTGTTCATCCTGCATGATCTTCAAATAGCCCTCTATGGCATTCAACGGGGATTTTAGTTCATGAGATAATACAGACAGGAACTGGAACCGTATCTCTCTTCCCTCCTGCTTCATTTTCCTGGTCATCCTGCGTAAGAACAAATGCTTGGTGATGTTTTCGACAGAAGCACGCAGTTCTTCCGGTGTAAAAGGCTTCGGCATGAAACTATGCGCTCCAGAAGTGGTAGCCTTCACGGCAAGCTCCAGCGATGCATAGGAGGTGATCATCATAACAGCCGTATCGTAACCTTTTTCATTGATGTGGTTCAAAACATCGATGCCCTGAATACCGGGAAGCTTGTTGTCGAGCAGGATAATGTCAACCTCACTGCCTGTGATGATATCCAGTGCTTCCTCACCTGTAGCCGCTTCAAAGACCTCAAAAGAAAAGTCCTCATCCATGAAAGGATAACCCACGGTATAATTCTTCAGTATCCTTCTGATCCCGGAACGGATACCTTCCTCATCGTCTACTACAAGAATTTTTAATGTACTCATGGTTCAATGTTTTTTGTGATCAAAATCAATGATTACAATTTCAACAACCTGTTGATCTCTCTGTGTAACTGGTCAGGCCTGATTCCTTTTTCCAGGTACATATCCGCTTTGATCCAACTCTTTTCTTCCTCTGTTTCAAGCCCAAACATCATCCCAGTTTCAGCGGTTACGGCTGTAGCAATAATTACAGGAACCTCAGGATATTTTTTCTTGAGCTTATAGCTCAGGATAAATCCACTATCCTTATTTTCCATCATGAGATCGACAATGGCCAGATCCGGTTTGCTACGATCGATCAGCTCTTCGCCATCCTTTTGATTATTGGCTGACAACACGTTAAAACCCATATTCTCTACATAGAATCTTAATTGGCTCAGGTAGTCGGGATCATCATCAATGATCATTATGTTTCTTTTTTCTTCCAGTGATTTCATTTTCTTTTTTCTTTAATAGTGTAAAATTCCTAATCCGTCGGCAATTATTGTAAATAACAATGCAAGCAGAAATGATATGATGGGTGATACTATCCAAATCAACCAAAACCTTTCAACTATTTTCTGTCTGAAAGTGTTTTTCCAGCCCATCTTTACTACCCCTAAAGCAAGTATCGCACCGGTATTCAACTGAACCAATGAGGTTGGTATACCCTTTGTAACTGAAGCCAGCAACAACAAAGTGGCTGAAATCACAGATATTGCCAATCCCCCTAATGGACCAAACTCAACTATTTCTTTTCCTGCAGAAGTAACCACTTTATGCCCGAAGATCGAGCTGCCTATTCCAAAACACGGTGCAATGATCAGTGTTGACAGGATCATGATAATCAAGAAGTTGCTATGACTCGGATCCATTGACATTTCGTTCAGTATCATAGAAGCAATAGGGCCGGATGCATTGGCAACATTATTGGAACCTATTGAGAAGGCAACATATAAGGAACCAAGTACAATAAAAAACTTCAGTCCCGGATGGTTAGCAATGTGGTCGTATTTCACATATTTGTTAACAAACTTCATCTTCCTGACAGGCTGATAAATATATTTGCCAATCAGGAACACGATAAAAAATGATACCAGAGGCAAAATGAACCAGGTTGGAATGATTTCCATGAACAACTTTTGAGTATTGAGTACGTCAAAATATATGGCGGGTCCCATCAATGCAAAGATTGTTGCCTGGCTGGTTGATTGAGGTATAGCAAGCAAATTGGCAAATAACAAGGCCAGCGCAACCGACAACAACACAATGGATGTGATGGTCAGGGTCATATAATCAGCAGGCATCAAACCTTTCCCAACGGTTGTTGCAACCGCTTTTCCTGCAATGATGGCTCCGAGAAACACAAAGATCCCGAAAAGTCCGGGTATGGCATCCCTCCGGATGAGGTTTGCACCGTAAGCTGCTGAAAATGCGGGCGCCGTACCACTTCCTCCCATGTTGACAGCCAGAAACATGGCTATCAAAAGAGGAATCAGAATGATATTAAACATTGGTGACAACATGACTTATTTTTTTTGAATGAAGGCTTCACTGTTGAATAACATCGGCTTAAATGTCACCATCACCCATGCCCATTGGCCTGTAAGACTGCTTCCTTCAGGTACGTTATTCACGATCTCCATGCCGGAGCCGGGAACAAATACCGAATAACCCAATTGGATCATCAGCGAAGGATCATATTTATAAGTGTATACCAGGTCGGCCTCGGAAGCCAGATATTTATCAATGCTCTCCATATTTCCTGGTGTGGTTTCTACATAAAAATTGTTTTGTAATAAGAAATAGTGGTACTTAAGTTCAATCTGGTGTTTTGTGGCAATAGACCTCTGAACGGTAAAATGGGCGTCAACAAGCCCCGCGCCTCCTGTGGAGCGGGCAGTGTTGCTGAAATAATCCATATAGCCGTAATATCCATGCCTCGCTCCATACAATATGTCAAACAAATGATCGATATCATCTCCTGCCTTGTCCTGATTGTCATTACCAGATATCCAGTCAATACCAGGTCCGAATGCCCATTCATTTATGTTCATTGTTACTGACGCAAAGAATGCGTAAGCACTAACATTGTCTCCTTTACGATTTTTTCCATTCTGATAATATGCTCCTCCATGAAGGTTCAACAGTTCATTGCTGTACCATCCATTCATGCCATAGGTACCGCGCATGTAAATTGTGTTTGAAGTATCACTCTTTTGGTATCCGTTGGTCAGCAGGATTAAGGAAGAGGTAAACTTCTCTGAAAACTGATTCTTCAGATAGAGGAAATCGAGTGTTCTGATCCTGGCAGGATTATAGGGCTCATTGATCAGTGATTCCACGTCGTTGTTCCAGCTAAAGCCGCCATCGATCTGCAGACCATCTTTTCTGTAGCCAAGCAACAAACCGTCGTAGGTGAGCCCGTGCTGGTTCCAGTTTCTTTTGCTCAGCAGCCGCTGGTCATCATAAACCCATTCCTGCCTTCCGGCTCTGATGAATGCATTTTTAAAGACATCAAAGTGCAACCAGCCCTCATAAAGATCGACGCTGGCTTCACTGCCGAATACCCCGGTGGAAGTATAAATAGTTTCATCGCCCCATATGCGCACATCCTGGAAATTGATTCTGGCCTTCATAAAGCCTTTGCTGTAATCCAGACTGAGCCTTGTCCGCTGAGAAACAACAAAAGAAGGATTATCTTTTTGTGTTTCCACGATCAATGATTTATAGCCCCTGCGAAATTCGCCCCGTGGGCGAATTTCTGCAGAGACTTCCAGCTGTGCATATGAAGTAACGCTAATAAGAAGTGTTACAATTACTGAGCTTACTATTTTCAAAAATCTTTTCATACTTTTTTATTATAAAAGTACATCTCTCTTTTTATATGTAGTATGTAATAGGTCATGACTTTTGTGCCCTAAAGGCTCTCCCAGAAAGTTTTCATAAAGCTCAACGATTTCCGGGTTTCTGTGAGATACTTTTATTGCCTCCTTATCATCGATCTCATAGAGGGTTTTCAGTCTTTCCTTTATCCCGTTTTCAATATCACCTATTGGCTGGCCACCTCCGGCTATACATCCTCCGGGACAAGTCATTACTTCAATGAAATGAATATCATTTCTGCCATTTTTTAATTCATTAAGGAGTTCTTTGGCATTTGCAAGTCCGCTTACGACTGCCACTCCGAGTTCCGTGCCAGCTAAATTGATCCTGGCTTCCTTTCTTCCTTTCAAGCCTCTTACTTCCCGGACCTGGAACTTAACCATTTCTTCTCCGGTGATCATATGATGGGCTGTTCTGATGGCTGCTTCCATAACACCCCCTGTCGCTGCAAACAGTTTCCCGGCTGTGCTTCGCATACCCATCGGCGAATCTGTCATTTCCGGTTGCAATTTGCTAAGGTCGACACCAAACATTTTAATAAGCTTGACCAGCTCCCTGGTTGTTAATACCGCATCAACATCTGAAATGCCCTTTGATGACATTTCCTCGCGTTGGGCTTCAAATTTCTTTGCTGTACAGGGCATTACAGATACTGAGTAAATATCTTCCGGTTTAATATTCATCCTTTCAGCATAATAACTTTTAATCACGGCCCCAAGCATTTGCTGGGGTGATTTGCAACTCGACAAATGTTCTGTCATCCCGGGCTCAAACTCTTCCATATATTTAACCCAGGCCGGACAACAACTGGTAAACATGGGTATTGTCCCATCGTTTGTCAGCCTGTCTACCAACTCAGAAGCCTCTTCCATTATGGTCAGGTCAGCAGAAAAAGAGGTGTCAAATACCTTGTTAAACCCGATCTTTCTCAACGCTGCATTGAGAATCCCATTGATGTCTTTTCCTGCCGGCATTCCAAATTCTTCAGCAAAAGACACCGAAATAGCGGGTGCATATTGTACAACAACCTCTTTATCAGGATTGTTTAAAGCTTCCAGTAATTCCGGGAAATGGTTTTTCTCTGTCAGTGCACCGGTTGGACAAACCATGATGCATTGTCCGCAGTTTATGCATGATGAAGTATTCAACCCTTTTCCGAAGGCTGCTCCAATCACTGAATTACTGCCCCTGAACTGCAGGTCTATGGCAGCCACACCGATGGTCTCTTCACAGATCCGGATGCAGCGGCCGCATAAGATAC
>JAGYLD010000060.1 GCA_018401355.1 Bacteroidales bacterium | reverse complement strand
TGATCGATATTATTTAAATTGACTTCAAAATTACCCAGCATTTTTTCCAGATTGACATCGCTGATTTTTCCTCCTTCTGAAACCTCTTCTTCTTTAGTATATTTTGAACAGAACTTCCATATTTGATTTGCTCGCTGTAATTTGGGATTCTGGCTGTATAATTTTTCCAGCCTGGAATACAACAGATTATTTACCTTAATAATGTAATTTGTTAAATTATCCAGGGAATCTTTGTTCTCAAATACATATTGAAATGAATTTAGCGGTTGAAGATCATTAATGAACCTCTGTTTTTTAACTTTCACAACATTATTGCAGAAATCACGATATAGGATTTGAATTTCGGACTCATTGTTCGCATCAATAAACACAGGAATAAATCTTAATTCAGCGGGTAAACCACTGTTGGATTTTCCGAAAGAATCGAAATAAAGGTATTTCATGTATTCTCCATACTCTTCACAACACCATTCTGAATTCACATAGTTTTTTGAAATAAAGGCAATTAGGCAATTTGAGCAAATCAGACCTTCTGACAGTCCAATGGATAATCCTTGCCTATGCCCAATGGGAGAATTATAGCGATCATAATACGTGGAATATCCATATTTCATCAGTTCTTCAATAATGTGTTCAATAATGGTACTGATTTTGTCAAAATCCTGATGAGAATAGCTGATGAAAATATCTGTGCTGTATCGCTTATTGATCACTGAGTTTTCTTGATTAAGCTTCATGATATGCAAATTGAAGGGTGACTATATTATAACAAAAATATGAGATTTGAGGAGCTTCTGCAAGATTGCATTTTAAAATGTTCCCATTACACAACCCACAACTTTACGTATATTTGAAAAACAGGTTTGTTAACCTATCAAGTGATTCATGACCAAAAATAAGAACAGCAAATCCATGGAAGAAACACTTTGGAATTCCCTTTATAAATAATTAATTGCCTATATTCATCATGACACTCAAACAAAAAAAAGCCTTCATCACCGGTGCCTCCCGGGGCATCGGAAAAGAAATTGCCCTGACCTTCGCCCGCCATGGAGCCGATGTGGCCATCACCGGAAGAAATGAAGAAGCACTATTGAAAACAGCAGCGGAAATTCAGAAATATGATGTGGATTGCCTGGTGCTGGTGGCAGATATGTCTGATGATGAAGCAGTGAAAGAAGCTGCTTCAAATGCCCTTGCTTTCTCATCCCGCTGGGACATCCTGGTGAACAATGCAGGCATCGCAAAACAAATCCCTCTCCTGGAGTTGGACCTTGAAACCTGGGATGAGATCTTGCAGGTGAATCTGCGTTCTGTGCTGCTGCTTTCCCAGCTTTTGGCATCGCAAATGATTGAAAACAAAAGGGGTAAGATCATCAACATTTCTTCTCTTGGTGCTTTTTACGGCACACCCGGCATGGCTGCTTATGCCGTTTCTAAGGCCGGCCTCAACCAGCTTACGCGCACCATGGCGGTAGAGTGGGGGAAACACAATATCCAGGTGAACGCCATTTGTCCGACAGTGATCAACACTGCCATGGGAAGGGAGATCTGGGATGCCCCCGAAAACAAGGAGCAAAAGAAGAAATTCCTTGAAAGCCTCCCTGCAGGACGATTTGGGGAGCCAAAAGATGTGGCGGAACTTGCACTTTTCCTGGCAAGTGATGCTTCCAATTTTATCAATGGATTGTCCATCCCCCTGGAAGGAGGGAGGATGGCGAATCCTGGTTGAAAATATTTTATTACATTGCAATTTTTAAACCATTCAAACTATGGAACAATCAGCTGCAGGAAACCAAAAACCCAACAACGAAAAAGCCATTGAGCTCCTTGAACAGATTTTTAATTCATGGACATCTGCCTCCGAAGTTGATGGGATTGAATACCGGAGCCCTGCCTCCTGGAAGCAAATCAGAAAATCAACGAAGCTTCTAAAAGAAGCAAAATCCTTAAATCCTGATGATCCGGAGATCGTTGAAAGGATGGAGGAAATTGAAGGTGTCCTGGAAGATTCCAGGTCAACCATACCCCGCTACCGTAATAAAGTAATTGTATCATTGGTGCTTAGTATTATTTTCCTGGTTGGATTTATTTATTTCCAGGAATTTTCTGATGCCGTGGGTGATAAACCGGAATATGATCCTGAATTGTGGGTCACAGAAAAGAATGGATACATCACCCCGGAAAGTTTTGTGAAGCCGGAGAATGTGGGGGAAGTTAGCCCCAAGACATATGTGCCCCGGGGGACTAAAGTCCGGCCTCTTGCTACTATGGGAAGCCAATGGATACAGGTAGAACTGCCTGATGGACAGCGTGGTTTTATATACACCAGACACCTCAAAGGGTTCAAGCATGTTGCTGCCAACAGGGAAGCCATTGTAACCAAAAGAAGGGGTGAGAAAGAAGGAGATACATTACAACCAGGCCAGGAGGCATTGGTATTGCAATACTTTAAGGATAAATCAAGGTCCATTTACATTGATTATATTAAGATCAAGCTTCCTGATGGAAGAATAAGATGGGCCAGGGAGTATGAATTCGACCGGCCATTCATGGAGGATCTGCCTAAGATTGCACAGCTTTTTGATTATCAGACCACAATGGATGTACTTGAAAAACATACTAAAGGCAAGCATCTGAATAAGGTTGAAAGTAGATATGGACCTGCTACGGCACTTATTAAAACAGATAAAAAATTGCTGGCTTATTTTCGCCAGATAGTAGTGGTGAAAGGGAGGGACCATTATGATGATGTGTTGATCATGGAGCTAAACAATGATACTTTGGTGCAGGCATTCAAACTTCCTGAGAAAACCGACAGACATTTCTATGACAGGTTCCCTTTGCTGAACACAGTAAGAAAACTGGAACCCAGCAGGACCCAGGTAAGAACTTTGATCTCCAAAGACGATGACGGATACATGCAGTGGTGGCAGGATTTCAAAGATATTCATTGGACCACCAGGATCCTTGGCTGGATTATCGGGATTATTGTGGGAATAATCATTTTTTTGCTGTTTTTCTCAATACCAAGGTTGGTCATAAATCCTCTTTTTCAGTTGTTTATGTTTACTAAGTTTTTGGGGAACTGGCAGGTTAAGCTGGTTAATTTCCTGATCTATCTTTCAGCATCCTACTTTTTCTTCCTTTACATGGCAATTATCATGGATCAGTGGTTGATCCCTGCCATCGGGACTGTTTTAACCTTTGTTTTCTGGTGGAGGATGTACAGCACAAAAATTACTTACAACCGTTGTCCTTCCTGTAATACAATGTATTCCGCCATCGATGAAGGCAGTACCTTCACAGGAAGGTCAAAGCATGTCACCTGGGGAACCTATGATGTTTATAAAGGCACTAAGGAAACCAGTACAACAAGGACGAAAATGTATGAACGCCGTGATAAGAAAGAGGTGGAGCTTGTTGACCATTACCTGGAACACAGGACCTGTTCTGTTTGCGGCCATAAGTGGGACATACAATCAGAAGAAACGGCAAAGAAGTATACGAAGCATTACTAGGGTGGGTATGTTCCTTCTCACACCACCGGCGGCCTGAAAAACATCGAGTGGATATAATCACTGATGAACATCGGATATTTTTTCTCCCTGGATTGCCAGAGATCCTCGAAGTCCCTTTCGGGATAATGCCCCAAACAGGATGAAGCATGCTTGAGAAATTCCATGCCCAGGTCATGTCTGCCTTCTGCTTTTGCCAAAACCACACGTGACAGGTATTCAAGCGTTTGATAAGTGTTGGTCACAACATGTGGGTTCATACGCTTGAAATAGGTATTCAGGATGTATTCAACAATGTGTTGCGTGGTAATAACATTGGCTGCCTTATTGTATCTTTTCCTGTTGATCTTCTGATATCCTGCCGGCAGGTAAAAATTCTCACGCTCACGTTTATACAGCACTTCCCATTGCATCAGATTATAATGTTCCTTGAAATTTTCAGGATGGCCGTGTATAAGGGCATATTCAGGAATGTCAAAGTTGCTTTTCATCCTTTCGTAGGAAAAATTATCCAGGATCTCGATCTTAAGCTTTTTCTGTTTTTCCAGATAGGTGGATCCCGATACCAGGTAAACATTGTTTTTCTTGGTATACCAGAAAAGGTCCAGTGCCCCCAGGGCATAGCTCAGAGCTTCTGCCACATGATGACAGATCAGGTTCGTATTGATGAGCTTATAGACGACCTCATGCCTGTAACTGTTGTTCTGTTGGTTGTTGATAAAAAGCTCCCGGATATTGTTGGTGATCTTTTCCCTGTCGCACAACTCCCCCTTGCTGCCTTTGTAGTTCTTCCCCAGATAGAAATCAATAAAAGAAAGGTTGGTGTCTTTCAGCGTGTGTCCGGAATAAAAGTGCGAACTATGCGTTTTTACCGTGATCATGATGGGTGTGCATAGCTTCAGGATATCATCACCAAAGGCTCCTTTCCCAAACGTATTGATCTGGAAAGCCAGGATCTGATAGGTTCGTCGGTTAAGTTCCTTGACATAGGCAAAGCCGTCCCGGCAATAAACCTTATCCTGAAGGTCAAGGGCTTTGTTTTCCAGGATGGAAGAAACGAAGTCGTCAAACATTTTTTCGGAAATGGGTTTGTTGCCGGTCTTCGGAACCTGGCTTCTCACAAAACGCTGAAAATCTTTGTATTTCTGTACAATCATAATTCAGGATTTCTTCGTGTTCCTTTGTGAAACCCTTTGTGCGCCTTTTTTGTTAAGTGTTTCACCGCGAAGTTGCACAAAGGGTTTCACAAAATGCACTAAGGTTAAAAATCTGTTTTTATTTTTTTATGCAAAGTGTTTTAAAGTATTTCTTCCTTTTTCTTTCAATCCTTTCCACTCCATGAATATCGCTTTCGTTTCCCGGGAATTTATTCTCAAAATCCTGGCGTTTTTTCAGGTACTCAAAGATGGGTTTCGCCTTTTCATTCATGAACTCACCGCCCATCATGACCGGGATTCCCGGAGGATAAGGGACCATCATGACCGCAGGGATTCGGCCCATCATATCATCCAGTTCGACGTATTCGACATTGCCTTTCACCACTTCATGGTAAGCGTCTGCCGGGATTATGGCCTGGTCGGGTATCACCTGGAAAGCTTCCTGCATGGAGTCAAGGATCTTATGCTCCTTGTAGTAGTTATGAATAGCGTTGGCATGGTCTTTAATTCCAACCCCCTCGTAATGTTCCGGCCACGCCTTAACCATTTCCGGGAATACCTCCGACAAAGGTGCATTCCGGTCGTATAATTGCTTGAATTTGAACAGTTCGGCCAGCAAGGTGCCTTGCTTGCCACGAGTGGTCCCCAGAGAATTCAGCAGCAGGAATGAATAATAATCTGTTTTTTCGCATACGATCCCTTTGTCGATCAGGAAGTCTGATACCAGGGAAGCAGGGATGCCTTCATCTCCCATCTCTCCTTTATCATTTATTCCCGGCGTGGTGATAGTCAGTTTGATGGGGTCAAGCATGGCGTAATCATCTTCAATATCCAGAAACCCGTGCCATGGGTTGTCTTTGCTCATCACCCAAACCGCTTGCTCCCCGGCGAGGATCTCTGCCGGGACATCTTCAAAATTTTCTTTCCTGCCGTTGATCATCACCACCTCTGGTTGCCACATCCCAAAGAACCAATCCTGCCCGTTTTTTTCCTTCAGGTCTTTCAGGATGGAAACCATCTTTTTACGGAGTTGTATGGCTTCCACGATGATGTCATTCATCATGACCATTCCGTTGTCGTTCATCATTTTTGTTGCAACATCGAGTGAGGCGATCATGCTGTATTGCGGGGAGGTGGATCCGTGCATCATGTAGGATTCATTGAACATATCCGGATTGATCTTTTCTTTGCTACCGTTTTTAATATGAAGCATCGATGCCTGGGAAAAGGCTGTCAGCAGCTTATGAGTCGACTGGGAACAAAAGACCGGCGGGTGTTCTTTATTCAGATCATCATCCGCCATGCCGAAATGGTTATTGTACATAGGATGAAAACGGGCATAAGCATACCAGGCTTCATCGAAATGCAGGTTTTTAACGCTGCGCGCCAGTTCTTTTTTTATCTGGATTACATTGTAGCAAACGCCATCATAGGTAGAATTCGTGAGGGCCGACATTTTTGGTGTTTCCTCCTTTTTTTTGTCAGGCACCAAACTTGAATTCCTGATCTTGTTTTTAATGGTTTCGGGTGAGAACTCCGAAAGTCTCACCGGCCCGATGATGCCCCTCTTGTTCCTTCTGGGGATCATGTAGATGGGTGTGGCTCCGGTGATCACCATAGCGTAGTTGAGGGATTTATGGCAGTTCCTGTCAACGAATGCGATATCTCCCGGTAAAACCTGACTGCGCCAGATGACCTGGTTTACGTTGGAGGTACCGTTCAGGATGTAGTAGGTCATATCGGCACCGAATACTTTTGCTGAGTTTTTTTCCGCATCTCCTGTAACTCCGCTGTGATCAAGTAGCGATCCCAGTTCGGGAACGGAAATGGACAGATCAGAGCGCAGGGTGTTCTCTCCAAAAAATTTATGAAAAATGACTCCTGCCGGGCTTCTGAGAAAGCCTTCACCACCCATATGCCCCGGTGTATGCCAGGCGTATTTGTATTCCTGGGTATATTTTACCAGCATACCAAAAAATGCAGGATAAACCGTTTTGGTATATTTGTCTAAGTGCATAACAATACGTCCTGCAAGAAATTCAATGGTATCGGCAGTTTTCCAGAGATAACCGCTGATTTTTTGAAGTACCTCTACAGGGATGTCTTCAGTATCAAGCCTGTCAGCCAGCAAAAGGATAGGAAGTTTATTGTTCCTGTGGTCAATATAGTTTATGAGGTCTATGGCTGTGGATTCTTCATAGGAATCCTCCTCAGGAAGGTTCCAGTCAACAACCACTACTCCGATATCCGATCTTGAGTGTATGATCTCCATCGCATCCTCGTATGTGAATGATGGAATAACAGAGCATTCTTCGGTTTCTTCAAGTTCTTCAACCAGCTCGTTTATCCTGTAACCTTCATCGGTAGGAAGGCTGAATTCACCTGATACGATAAGGACCGGCCATTGATGTCTTGTGATTCTCATGATATTTTGATTTTAAATTTATTTTTAATGCTCTTTCTGTGAATTTTTTGTACGGATACTATATACAGCAAGAATGACAATAACCAGGACGATCACCAGCCAAAGTTCATCGAGGTTTGCCGACATGAATGCAGCGATGAGAAAGACCGAGGAAATCAATACGATGATCTTGGTACTGATCTTTCCGGTGCCTTCCTGGTATTCTTTTTTTATCAAAGCTATTCCTGACCAGAAATAAGGGAAAAGCAGCAGTAATACTGATAAGGTCACGGTGATGTTAAACGCTGCAGCCACGTTGCTGCCAAGCATCATAAGTATGAGCTCAATGACTGTCATGATGATCCCGTTGATCACCAATCCTTTGCTGTTGATCCCGTGTTTGTTGGTATATGAATATGCTTTGGGCAGGAAGCCATTGTCGGCACTGGTTTTTGCGGCACTGGCCGAAGAAAGGTTCCATACCAGGAAGCTTGCAATACAGGCAATGGCCATGACCAGGGAAACGGCATCCCCTACAATGACGGAACCAGTGATTTTTTGCATGGACATGGCAAAAGAGGCCGGTGCGTCCTGGATCTCCTTTGCTGTGAACATACCTTCTATGACAGTGGTTGATGCAATGTATATGATGGCCACAATGATAAAGCCTGTAATGGTGGCGATGGGAACGATCTTTTTCGGATTTTTTATGTATTCATTATTGGTTGCAACGCTTTCAACCCCGACGAACGAGAAGATCAGTATGGCAAATCCTGAGAGAATCGCCGGGCCACTGCTCTTACCACTTACATTCCAGTTGCTTTTAAACTGGGTCAGATCGAAATCAAACCATCCTGCGGTGGCCGTGATGATGACTGAAAGAAGCAAAAAAGTTACCGTTATGGAAACAATTTTTGTAATGATTCCCGCACCATGCAGTGACAGGCCAATGAATACCCATATCAGCGTAATGACAGTGATCCCAAGTACCACCGGATGCTCCAGTTGTGGCATAAACATTTCCAGATATCCGAGTCCTGCGATGAGAATGGAGACATTGGAAATCAGGTTTCCATAGACATAGAAAAAGCCGCTTTTGGCTCCCAGGATCGGATTGACATAGGTGGATAAGGCAATGGGGCTGGGATCTTCAAATGTTTTCCCGGCCCTGACATAAACCAGAGTGAGAAATAATGCTCCAATGGTAACCAGAATAAATGAAATCAGGGTGATGGAGCCTGTGAATGCCAGTTGCTGCGGCAATGCGATCACGCCGCTGCCGGCCAGGCTGGATACGATAAGCGCTATCGCTCCGACCAGGCCTAACTTCTTTTTATTACTCATATGGAATTGGTTTGATTAAGTTATAATGGTTGTGTGTCATCCACAAAATCTGTGCATTTTCAGGAAAAAATAATCAAAGCAGGGTTAGATGATTTGGCTCAATTAGCGTTGTACGTAAATATGCTCAAAAAGTTAATTCTTTGAAGGATAAAAATAGGCAAATATGAATTCTTTTTCAAGGTTTTTACAAAACTTTTGTATTTTTATTAATAAATCACAATCCCTATGAGGACATTTGTATTTTCCATATTTTTCCTGCTAAGTGCAGCAATTTCCTTTGGCCAGCATGGTAAAGCGTTTCAATACGTAGAAAGCTCATCTGGCATGAACAATCCCGAATGGGAGAGCGGTAAATCGGAACTGGAATTTGCCGATATTAACCAGGATGGCTTTGTTGACATCCTGACCATCGGAGACCACAGTAGTCCGAGTGCAAGATACGGCTGCCATGGAATCATGGTGTATTTTGGTGACGGGACCGGCTCATGGACCCTGCAGATGTCTGGAGATTTTGGTTACGGTGGCATTGCTATCGGGGACGCAAACAACGACGGTATCTGGGATGTGGGTTACGGCATGCACCATGCGTATTCATCCTCGGATTTTGGCGATCAGCTCCTGGAGGTAGCACTTGGTGATGGGACCGGCACAAACTGGACTCCATGGGATGATGGACTGGCTACCAACGGCGAGGACTGGGGATTGTTCGGCACCGACTTTGCCGATGTCGACAACGACGGCGATCTTGATATCGGAGCAAATTCTTTTGGTTCCGGCTCTGGTCTGCATGTATACATCAATCAGGGCGATGGAACCTGGGAACAAAGCTTTGGCATCATGGAAGGTAACTCCAACCACCGTTTCGTTTTCGGGGATATCAACAACGACGGCAATGCCGACTTCGTCGTTACCCATGACGCCGGGATTGCATTCTTTGGATATGGTGATGGTGATTTCTACAATGCTGATTTTAACCTGCCAAATTATTCCTGGCCGATGATTGGGCCCGATCTCGGTGATGTGAACAAAGACGGGGGCAAGGATCTTGCCTATATCAATCCCGACGGGGGCATAGATGTCTGGACCTTCGACAATGGAACCTCACAATGGCAGGATATTTCAGGGAGCCTTCCGGCTTCCGGTGATTTTCAGGCTACTGAGCTATGTGATTTTAACAGCGATGGCACCATGGACCTCGCAGCATTCGGTGATGCAAATCTTACGATCTGGAAAGGGATCGTAACATCAGACCCGGAAACGGTTACATGGGAGCAGGTATTCAACACCACTACATCCAATAATGGCGACTGCTCTGCATTCAGGGCCGGAGGAGATGTCGACAGGAATGGTTATCCTGACATTACCCTGGTGGAAAAGGTGGGGAACTGGCCCAGCGACCAAAATGTTTTAAAATGCTTTAAAGAGACTTCACCTATTTTCCTCCATTATATAAAAGCTGTTTATCCAAGAGGAAATGAAGTATTCAAGCAGGGTTCCGTTCAGTTCACGGATTGGATAACTGCCATTGGAGCAGCTTCATCAGCAGGAGTGAAAATTGAATATTCTTTGCAGGGAAAGAAGGGTCCTTTTACCACATTGATCGAAGATTTTGCAAATGGAGGTAGGTACCAATGGAACATTCCGCAAACCATTTCCACCAATAACTGCTTCCTGAGATATACACTGGTGGACAACGAAGATACACTGGTTGCATTAACTCCTGAAGCATTCACCATCCTGGGAGAGGATGGGCTGGAAACTGATTTTATTGCAGATTCCACCCTGGTATATCCCTATTCCCAGATTCATTTCACCGACCAGTCACTGGGTTTGATCACTTCCTGGGAATGGGATTTTAATAACGATGGTACGGTTGATGCAACTGACAGGAACCCGTCATATGCCTACGATGAACCAGGGGAATACACAGTTAAATTAACGGTTTCAGATGGTACAAATACCGAATCGATTACGAAAGTGGATTACATCACCGTGCAATCGGGGACCGGCAATATAGATATGAATTCTGCTGTGGATTTTCTTAAAATTTTTCCAAACCCGGTAAAAGACAAAGCATTAATTAAATATCACTTGAGATCGGTAAAAGGAACAGTGGAAATGCATTTGACGGATATTAACGGCAGGCCTTTACAATCCGCACAATTGGGTGAGCAGGGCACAATACCGGTGGACCTTTCCAACCTTCCTTCGGGTATTTATTTTGTCAGGATAAGTTCCGCTTCCAGCATGATCATGAAAAAAATTATCATCCTGAACTGATAAAAAATCAGCCTGTTAAAAATTATTTCAGTTGATCAACCGATGGTGAGGTTTTTTATCATCATTTGATTTTATTACTTTTAGCCAAATATTACAACTTATTATATGTTTAAACGATTTATTGCCGATTACCCCCCGGAAGATCTGGAAATGTTTGAGATACAGATCGAAGAGGCCTACGAAAACTATCCTTACTCCATTATGACCATCCTCCAGGATTATGAAGAAAAGATCATGGAGGAAGAATATTCCAAGGCATTCAAAAGGTTTATTGACTTTTTTGAAGTTTCGGTACAGTATTGTTCAAGCCTGGTCCTAAGCCTTCTAAAATACAGGAAGGTTTCTTTCAATGAGACCTTGCAACAGGTAGCCACAAAGATCGTCTCAAAGCCTTTGTCTACCGGGGATTGGATCAACGATATCTTTTTTGTCCTGATCAAAGAATCCCATAAACTGATCCCTCAGGAGCCCCTGATTGCAAGCCTGCATGATGTGCTGATGGAACCCAAAGGCAACATCCTGCAGGGTTGGAGCAACAAAAAGGGGGAAGAATTTAAGGGCATCGCCTATTTCAGGAATACCTACCTCGGGCATGATACTTCATTGGCGGAGGATATCTATGCCGATGGGCTCAGGCTTATAGAGCCCAGGATGTTCAGGATGCTGGAAGCAATGGCCCCCATGGAAGACCTGACAACTTTCACTGTCGATAAGATCCTGGATAATGAAAACAAACCGGGTAAATACACCATATTGCCGCTCAAGGGTACTGAAAGCAGCAGGCCCATCCGCGTAGCCTCTGAACCCATCCTGGAAAAAGACAGGTACTACCTGGCACCCCGAAAACTGAAAAAGATCGATCAACTTTCGGTGGATGATGTCATCGGGATAACACCTTTTGTGATATATCTCTCTGTTAGTGAGGATAATGAGGAGGAACGTACGACCTTCCTTTTTCAGACCATCCATAGCAGAAACCTTAAGAGAATGGTATACATCTCCCCGAACCTCAGGGCAAAAAAACGTGAAACAGAATTGTTTAAGGATCTTTTCCTGGGTTTTTTACAGGATATACTGGAAAAGATCAGCATCGGAAAAAATTATAAGATCGAGATCGCAGAAGGAAAAACCTGGGAAGAATATCAGGAAAGGCTGGTTTCACAAACAAACAGGTTTCTCGGACAGATGAAAGCCGAAAAATACGATCCGGAGCTGTACGTCGACAGAAAGGAGATCAGCGATGCCTGGAAGCAATTTGAAACGCTTGATGACAAACGTGGTTTTGTGTTGCTTGGGAATGCCGGTTCAGGCAAGACCAACCTGATTTGCAATTTTGCAGAGCGTTTTATTCAGGAAGGAGAGCCTGTCATTACATTCAACAGTAAGATCTTCTCTCAGATCAGCCTGGAGAAGAAGCTGGATCAGGTTTTTGAGGACAAAAAAACACCACTGAATGAAACATTGGAGGCGTTGAATAAGATGGCCAGGAAAAACAAAAAGCATGTTGTTTTTTGTTTCGATGCCATCAATGAATGTCTGAATTACAACAAAGACCTTCAAAGCAACGGACCTGTTGACTTGCTGCGTGCCATTGATGAGGTCTTTATCCGCGATGAATACAATGCCTTCAAGGTGCTTGTTACCTGCCGGACATACACCTGGGAGGAGGCCATCCGTTCCGAGGAAGAGTCATTGAACCTTCCTGCATACTTCACTTCAGAGGACATCAGCGATGAGGAGCAACGTCGAATCATGGCCTTGAAAGGTTTTTCCCTGGATGAGTTCAAAGAGGCTTTTCCAAAGTATGGGAAGAAGTTTGATCTGCAGACTTCCCTGGAGACCATCCTGGAACCACATTATGCATTTACTTTGTCACGACTTCAGGATCCCATGGTATTGAAGATGGCAAGTCAGATATACTCGGGAAGCAATTTGCCTGACAACATACAACAGTTTGATTCCGTCAAATTGTACGAAGCAAGGCTTGAAAAGCTCAGCAGGTCGAAGACCGGCAGCTTTCAGATCATGATCCTGGAAGACTTCACGCGGGCACTTCGCAGGAAGAAGACAGATGCCCTCAACATGCAGCACCTGTATGCAGCATTTGAAGATGAAAGCTCTGAGCTTAACAACCTTGCAAAGCATTTGTTCCAGGGAGATGTCCTTGACTGGAAGGTGCCTGCCAGGGAGCTCCTGGATGAGGGGTTTCTCAGGGTTGAGAAAAGCACCGTAAAGGAAGAACTGCGCTTTACCTATGAGCGTTTCCATGAGTTTATGTATGCCAGGGTCTTCGTGCAGGAAGAATCTGAAAAGCTGA
This sequence comes from Bacteroidales bacterium, assembly GCA_018401355.1. Lineage (GTDB taxonomy): Bacteria > Bacteroidota > Bacteroidia > Bacteroidales > B18-G4 > M55B132. The sequence goes on along the minus strand of JAGYLD010000060.1, from coordinate 1,971 downwards.
AACCCGGACTTCCCATCGAGGTGGAAGCCTATGAAAATGAGCTCAGAGAAATGAAAGGTTATGCGGTGATCAATGGTGCATTAAGGCATGCCCTGATCCTCGATTATGACCGTACCAACGGAGATCCGTACACACTCATCGGGCTGGCCAACAGCACCACCTATGGAGCAGCTCAGCTGGTGATGAACACATTGACAACCCTGATATCGGATAACTATCATGATGTGTGTGCCATCATTGAACAACTACTTGAATATCAGAAGGAAGAAACCGAACCATTGGCTGAGGATCTGGAAAAGAAAGAATTGCTGGTAGAGCAGGGGAATAAAGGGAAAAAGAAGATCAGCAAAGAGGAGATCCTGAAGTTGAACGAAGAGATTGACGGGTTGCAGGAGAAACTGAAACCAGTGGTTCAGGTCAGGAAGATCGCTGTGCAGGTGATCTATGAGATCTTTAAGTCTCCCGTATACGATAAAAGCCTTTACGAAGGCCATAACTCACCTTTTGACCTGTTATGGAAGGCCATGTCGGATCCGATGGCCAAGGTCCGTGACAATGTTTCCCTGTATATTTATTACATCTCCAAATACGATGTGAACATTGGTGTTCGTATCCTGGATCACCTTTCCGGGAACATCATGGACACTTCGCTTATATCCCTGATGAAAGGATCGAAGAGGAAGGAGTTCCAGCAATCTTTTATGGAGCCTGCCGGCAGGCTCAGCTTGCTGATGGTCATTGAGGCCCTGGTCGAAAGAGGCGACTACGAATTAAGTAATAAGATCAAGAACACCTGGAAAGCCATCCTGAAAAAGCTGACCCTGAACCATGCTTTGATCAGGATCGTGATGCCTTTTTTAAAGTTTTTCCTGAGAAGGCAGGCTGTGGTGCAGGTGGCTTATGTCAACAACGGCATTGAATACCAGAATTTCTGGGAAAGCATCCCGGAAGATGGAGAAGATGGGGATTGGCATCGCAGGAACTTCTTGAAAATCATTCCCTTTCTTGATCCGGATAAAAAAGGGCTGGAGGCCTTTTTCGAGCCTGTCAAAAAAGGCGTCGACACAGGGGATGCATTCAGTTATTTCCTTATTGAACGTGTGATGGTGGCCCAGGGCTGGGCAGGATGGGAAAGGATCAAACCGTTGATCATGGAGGTGGTAAACAAACCTGCGGATCAGCCTTTCCTGGATTATATGCAGATGTCGATGCTGTATGTGTTGTTCCACTCCATTGAAAAGTCTGACCAGCCCGATGAAGAAGCCTTTGGGATATTCTCTGATCTTACCCAGGAATGGTCGCTGCGTTGCCGTGGCTTGTTTTATGCACATAAGAACGACCAGGCCAACAAAGGGAAGCCATACAAGCAATATCCGCTGAACTGGTATGGGGCGGCCTATTGCAAGCACTTTGGCGATGGGGGAACACGTCCTGGTGATCCTTATCCGCTACCGGTTTTCAGGAACCTTATCGATGAAGCTTTCAAAAAGAAAGACAAGGAATTGCTTTATTACTGTATTGAGAACATTTCAACCCTGGTGACCGACTTCAGCAAACCCAAAAGCGCCATACAGCTGTTCGATTATGTGATCAGCTTGTTTAAAAGAGAAAGTGACATACATCAGTTCGACAAACAGGAGACAGAGCGGGAGGAGCATAAGCAGGATCTGAGGAATTTCCTGTGCAGCATGATCGGAACGATAAAAAGCTATTATCCTGCTGAGGTAGCGTATTTCATCCACCATAAGCTGGCCCATTCGGAGTTTCCTGATATGGAGCGCTTCCGTGAAGACCTGATGGCATATAACCAGTCGCACGAAAGCATCGGAGACCTGCTGACACATAAGTTCGGCAACTTCATCATCTGGGGTCTGCTGCATGACCAGGACGTTAGCAAATTCTTCCAGGATGGCTTCAGGGCAGGAGGAGAAGTAAAGGATTATTTCGGCTGGTTTGATGGAATCGTAAGGT
>JAGYLD010000006.1 GCA_018401355.1 Bacteroidales bacterium | reverse complement strand
ATGGTTCAATATCAAAATGCAGGATGATGGGTTATTGTTTGCCGGTGAAACCGGAAATGCACTCACCTGGATGAATGCCTATGTTGAAGGAAAGCCGGTAACACCGCGTACTGGACTGGCTGTTGAGATAAATGCTCTCTGGTATAATGCCATCATGTTTGGCATAGAAGCGGCTAATGCTGCCGGGGACAAGTCTTTTCCCGCGAAATGGATGGATATTGCAGAGGGGTTTCCTGAAGTATTCGCCAGAACCTTCTGGTCGGATGAAAAAGGATATCTTGCCGATGTTGTTGAGCGCAGTGAGCAAGATATGGATGTCAGGCCAAATCAGATTATTGCCGCATCTTTGTCATATAATGCCATCAATGATGATATTAAGCTTGCCGTGCTTCGTATTGTTGAACAGGAACTTTTAACATCCAAAGGCCTTAGAACTCTTTCACCAAAAAATCCCAAATATAAAGGTTCTTATTCCGGTGATCAGGCTCAGCGCGATGCATCTTATCATCAAGGAACCGTATGGCCATGGTTACTGGGGCATTATGCTGAAGCATATTTGAAACTTCATGGCAAATCAGGCATTACTACCATTAAAAAACTATACGACGGCTTTGAAAGTGAAATGACAGAAGCCGGAATCGGGACAATTTCTGAGGTATATGACGGTGATCCGCCACATAGGCCGGGGGGGGCTGTTTCCCAGGCTTGTAGTGTGGCAGAGTTGCTTAGAATCAAATATTTACTGAGAAAATATGAACAGGAAAGCTAAACCTTTGTTTAGCTAAAAAAACTTCTTTAAGAATGAGAGTTTTAATGTTTGGATGGGAATTTCCACCGCATATCACGGGTGGATTAGGAACAGCTTGTTTTGGATTAACCAAAGGTTTGTTGAAACAGGGTGTTGAGGTGATATTTGTTGTTCCTAAAGCTTATGGTGATGAGGATCAAAAAGCGGTCAGGCTGGTTAGTGCCAGCGATATTTCGGTAGATATTACTGATACTGAGTACAAGGAATACTGGAACCGTATAACATATATGCAGATTGGTTCAAATCTTATTCCTTATGTGGGCCCGGAGGAGTTTAAAAACATCGTAGACAAAAACCAGCTTGAAGATACCATTAAAAATGATAGTGTGCTTTCAAGTAAGTTTGAGTTCTCGGGGCAATATGGCAAAGACCTGATTGATGAAGTGAAAAGATATGCACTGGTAGCTTCCGCAGTTGCTGCGAAAATGGATTTCGATGTGATCCATGCCCACGATTGGCTCACTTATCCGGCCGGCATTGCTGCAAAAAGCGTCAGTGGAAAACCTCTTGTTATGCATATGCATGCAACGGAATTCGATCGTTCAGGTGAAAATATCAATCAGAATGTATATGATATTGAACGCAAGGGAATGGAAGAGGCAGATACAGTTGTGGCAGTCAGCAATCTTACAAAAAAAATTGTTACCACCAGATATGGCATTGACGAAAACAAGGTGGTGACTGTTCATAATGCCGTTGAACCTTCAGATGGATTCGATACTGATGTGGACCGCCATGTGAGGGAAAAGATTGTTACATTTTTGGGCAGGATTACTTTTCAGAAAGGCCCTGACTATTTTGTGGAAGCAGCAAAGATGGTTCTTGATAAGGATCCCAATGTGAGGTTTGTAATGGCAGGTACCGGTGATATGATGAACAAGATCATAAAAAGGATCGCAGAATTGCATATTGCTACAAAATTCCATTTTACAGGGTTTCTGAAAGGTGGGGATGTGGATAAAATGTTCGCATTAAGTGATGTTTTTGTGATGCCTTCTGTTTCCGAACCATTTGGCATTGTGCCGCTGGAAGCCATGCGATCCAATGTGCCTGTGGTAATATCCAAGCAATCGGGTGTTTCAGAAATTCTGATTCATGCTTTAAAAGTGGATTTCTGGGATGTCCATGGAATGGCAGATGCAATTTATGGCTTGTTGCATTATGATGGCTTATCAAAAATGTTTCGCAGGTATGGAAAAGATGAAGTTAACAGCCTGAAATGGGAAAATGCTGCTGTTAAAGTCAAAGAAGTATATCAAAGATTAACTGGTGATAATATATAACAATATTGTTTATGAGATCGATTTGCTTTTATTTTCAGGTTCATCAGCCTTATCGCTTAAAGACATACAGGTTCTTTAATATAGGCGATGATCACCATTATTATGATGATTACCAGAACAAGTATATCATTAGAAGGGTAGCAGAAAAAAACTATCTCCCAATGAACAAGCTTTTGCTTGATCATTTAAAGGAATACGGATCAAGGTTTAAGGTAAGCTTTTCAATATCGGGAACTGCCATAGATCAATTTGAGATGTATGCACCTGATGTTTTACAGAGTTTCAGAGACCTCGCACAAACAGGCCATGTTGAATTCCTTGCAGAAACATATGGGCATTCACTTGCAGCACTTAGAAGCCGGGAAGAATTTGAAAACCAGGTTCGACTTCATAGTGAGAAAATCAGGGAGCATTTTGGTGTAGAACCGGTAACATTCAGGAATACCGAGTTAATTTACTCCGATGAGATTGGAGAAATGGTATCTGAAATGGGTTATAAAACCATGTTAACAGAAGGGGCAAAGCATATTCTTGGTTGGAAAAGCCCGAACTATATGTATTGCAATGCAATTAACCCTAAACTAAAAATATTGCTTAAGAATTTCAGGTTAAGTGATGATATTGCCTTCAGGTTTTCTCAGCGTAGCTGGCTGGAGTGGCCATTAACAACTGAAAAGTTTGTTGGTTGGATCAATGAAATAGATCCTAAAGAAGAAGTGGTGAACCTGTTTATGGATTATGAGACTTTTGGAGAGCATCAATGGCCTGAGACCGGTATTTTCGACTTCATGAAGGCATTGCCTGCCAGGGTTTTTTCTCATTCAAATTTTGCATTTAATACCCCATCTGAGTTATCCGAGATGTTACAACCTGTAGGCTCCATTCATGTGCCTTATCCAATATCCTGGGCTGATGAAGAGCGGGATCTTACTGCATGGCTGGGGAATGAACTTCAGGATGAAGCATTTGATAAACTGTATGAGCTGGAAAGTACGGTTAGAAATTGTAAAGATGAATACATTCAAAAAGATTGGATTTATCTGCAAACGAGTGATCACTTTTATTACATGTGTACCAAGTGGTTTTCTGATGGGGATGTGCATAAGTATTTCAATCCTTATGGTACACCTTATGAGGCGTTTATCAATTACATGAATGTGCTTTCTGACTTTATTATGCGTCTGGAGCATTGTTCCTCAGATGATGTCTGGAAAAATATTACACAAAAACAAACAGAAGTTGTTGACGAAGTAAAAAAAGTGGTGAGTTCCAGGGCAAAATCGTTTAAAAAGAAAGTCCAAAAACATACAATTCAGAATGTTTCTGATTTCGAGGATCTTGCAAGGGTATCTAATGCCCGCATAAAGGAAATGGTTAAAGAAGTTGACCTGAATGAACTTGCTGTTGCCATGCAGAACGCAGGTGATGAAATATATGAAAAAGTGTTGAAAAACCTGGGCATCAGAGCTGCCAATCGTTTTGAGAAAATTCAGGATGACCTTCAGAAGGTCCGTAAATCAGATGTGGAAAAATTCCGCAAAAAAATTCTCAGGAAGATTAATAAAAAGTAAAACCGGACAACGGGTTATATGGATTTAAATATTAAAAACCAGTCATTTATAGTAACAGGAGCCAGTTCCGGCCTGGGCAGGGCTGTTGCAGAACGCTTACTGTCAGAAGGAGCCAGGGTAATAGCATGTGCCAGGAATCATGAGATGCTTAAATCCCTCGAGCCCTCAGAAAAAGTGGTGCTGGTGCCCGGGGATGTCCTGGAACAAAATACCCTGGCGCAATTGCTTGAATTTGCCAAAGAATATAATGCTAATGGAGTATTTGTCAATGCAGGCGGCCCACCCGCAAAAACTTTTCTTGAAACAACCACCCGGGATTGGAATAAGGCATACCATTTGCTTTTCCGATGGAAAATGGAGCTCGTAAGGGGCCTTATTCCCATCTTTCAGGAACAAAATTATGGACGTATTCTTTTTAGTGAAAGTGTTTCTGTTAAACAACCAGTAGAGAATCTTATTTTAAGCAATTCTGTCAGGATGGCCATTGTTGGCCTTGCAAAGTCGCTATCCGAAGAGTTTGGAGAACAGGGTATCACTGTTAATGTAATTGCACCTGGTTATCATGAAACAGCTGCCATTGATAGACTCTTCAACAAGAAAAGCAAGCAATCAGGTATTGATCCCGATACGATCAGATTAGAAACCATCAAAGGCATCAAAGTCGGAAAGCTGGGTGATCCGGAAGAATTTGCTTCCCTTGTTGCATGGATCCTTTCTCCTTTTTCAGGATTTGTAACCGGTCAGACATGGACAGTAGATGGTGGGACGCTTAAGTATTCAATGGGTTAATATGTTGATATATAGCCTTATATTGATTGGGTAAGTGTCTTTTGGAAATTTATTCTCCCTTTGTTTTTCCTTTATCTTTGTCGCGATTTTAATACTCAAATGCTATCATGAATACAAATAATATCAAGAAGCCGGATTACCTTTTTGAAGTTAGCTGGGAAATCTGCAATAAAGTTGGCGGTATATATACCGTTTTATCCACTAAAGCGCTACTGCTGGCCAATGAATTAAAAGATAACTATATACTTATTGGTCCGGATGTCTGGAAAGAAACACGCGACAATCCGGATTTCATTGAGGATCCATATATCTTTATTGCCTGGAAGGAAAAAGCCAGACAAGAAGGATTAAATATCAGGGTTGGCAGGTGGAATGTGTCGGGTCAACCTGTAGTTATCCTGGTTGATTTTACACCTTATTTCACTGAAAAAGACAAAATCTTCTATGACTTCTGGGAGGGTTATAAGCTGGATTCCCTTTCAGGACAATGGGATTATATTGAACCAGCACTTTTTGGCTATGCGTCAGCCAAGGTGATAGAAAGCTTTTATGACTTTAATATTTCTGCTCAGGATAATGTTGTTGCCCACTTTCATGAATGGATGACCGGAACAGGAATTTTATATTTGAATGAAGCTGTTCCTCAGGCAGGAACTGTGTTTACAACCCATGCTACTGTAATGGGAAGGTCCATTGCCGGTAATGGTTTGCCATTATACAAAGACCTTAAAAAGTTTGATGTTAACCGTTTGGCCAGGGATTTTGGAGTTAATTCCAAGTATTCACTTGAAAAAAATTCTGCTGCTATTGCCGATTGTTTCACAACAGTTAGTGAAATTACTGAAAAAGAATGTGTTCAGTTCCTGGCAAGACCTTGTGATGTAATTACCGTAAATGGTTTTGAAGGTTCATTTGTCGATTCCGACTCTGTTCTCACTGATAAAAGAAAGCAATCAAGAGAGATAATTTTACGAACGGTTGAAGGTTTGCTTAATCAACAAGTTGAAAAAGATGCTTTCTTGATTATCAATAGTGGTCGTTATGAATTTAAAAATAAGGGAATAGACATCTTTATTGACGCCCTGGGCAGGATAAATCGTGAAAAAGAAGCAAATAAACAGATTGTTGTTGTTATTGCTGTTCCGGCGCATCATTCCGGAGTTCGAAAGGAATTGTATCATAGAATAGAATCCCCGGATTTTAATCAACCCATGTCCGAGCAATACCTTACACACCACTTATATGATGAATACTCCGATCCAATCCTTAACAGGATTAAGGCCAATGGTTTGAATAATTTCCAGGATGATATCGTAAAGATTGTTTTTATACCCGCCTACCTTGATGGTCAGGATGGCATAATTAACCTTAATTATTACGATTTTCTAACCGGCTTTGACCTGAGCGTCTTTCCTTCATATTATGAGCCTTGGGGCTATACGCCACTGGAAAGTGCAGCATTTTATATTCCAACCATTACAAGCAATCTGGCGGGTTTTGGTCTTTGGGTTGAATCATTGAACGACAGCGAGCAGAAGGGAGTCAGGATCGTCGACCGTTCAGGTGCTGATGAACCTGCTGTGATGAGTATACAGAATATTATAATAGATCATTTAAACTTTACCGGGAAGGAAACACAACTTGCGAGGGAGGATGCATTCCGGATCTCACAGGGTGCTATATGGTCTAAATTTATAGTAAATTACAAGGATGCATATAACATTGCGATATCGAAAGCTGTAAAAAGAGAGAACCTATTTCGGGGTAAGCAGCAGCAATATCAGTATTTCAAGATTACAGAAGAAAAAAAGCCAGAACCACATTGGAAAAGGATGGAGGTCAAAACAGGTATTCCCGGTAAGCTTGAAGCATTGCATGACCTCTCAATGAATATATGGTGGTCCTGGAATTGTGATGCCCTTGAACTGTTTGAAAGCCTTGACCCTGAAACCTGGGAATCTTCTGGTCATAATCCTATCCTGGTGCTCGAATCACTGTCTTTTGACAGGTGGAATGAATTGGCTGATGATGATGTGTTTGTAGAAAGGTTAAAGGCTGTTCATACGCGCTTTAATAATTACATGAAAAAAGGCAATAGCAGACCAGATGGGTTGATTGCTTATTTTAGCATGGAATACGGGTTGCACGAATCTTTAAAACTTTATTCAGGAGGTTTGGGAGTTTTGGCTGGAGATTATCTCAAACAGGCCAGCGACTCCAATAAAAACATGATTGCCGTCGGACTGCTATACCGGAATGGTTATTTTCAACAGCAATTATCTGCTTTTGGCGAACAGATTGCCTCTTATACGGCCCAGGATTTTGCCAAACTGCCCTTGAATCCTTATAAGGATGAAAGTGGAAAATGGTTGAAGCTCAGTATTGCTCTTCCTGGCAGGACCTTATATGCAAGGGTTTGGCAGCTTAATGTCGGACGTATCCCTTTATATCTTCTTGATTCGGATCTTCCTGAGAATAGTGAGCGTGACAGGACCATTACCCAGCAGCTTTATGGCGGGGATAATGAGATGAGGCTGAAACAGGAACTCTTACTTGGCGTTGGTGGCATTAGGATGCTCAATGAAATGAAGATCAAACCAGATGTTTATCACTGCAACGAAGGTCATTCAGCCTTTATTGGAATTGAAAGGCTTCACAGGCTTGTAAAAGAAAGAAAATTGTCTTTTAATCAGGCAGTAGAAGTAGTTAGGTCATCAACTTTATTTACTACGCATACTCCTGTTCCGGCTGGCCATGATTCTTTTACTGAAGACCTTTTAAGAACCTATATTCCTCATTATGCTGAGCGGTTGAATATATCCTGGGATCATTTTATGAACCTTGGACGCATGAATGCATCGGATGGAAATGAAAAGTTTTCTATGAGTGTCCTGGCTGTAAAGCTTTCTCAGGAAGTCAACGGTGTAAGTGAAATTCATGGGGGCGTTTCAAGGAAGATGTTTGCCAGCTTGTTTCCCGGATATTTCGCAGAAGAAATTCATATTGGATATGTAACCAATGGTGTGCATTTGCCTTCCTGGACCTCCAAGCAATTCAGGAAACTTTACGATAATGAATTTGGTAACAGGTTTATCCAGGATCACTCAAATCCATTTTTCTGGAGAAGGATCCATCAGGTCCCTGCTGAAAAATTGTGGAAAATAAGGATGGAACTTAAAAAGCGCATGGTCACATTTCTGAAAGAAAGGATCAGACAGGAAATGACCAGCAGGCAGGATCCTCCCAAGCTGGTGTTTAAGGCTGTTGAGGCATTGGATGAAAACGTTCTGACACTGGGGTTTGCAAGGAGGTTTGCCACATATAAGCGTGCTTATCTTTTGTTTAACAATCTTGACCGTCTGGCCTCCATCATCAATGATCCGGAAAAACCTGTTCAGATTGTTTTTGCAGGAAAGGCACATCCCAATGACAAAGCTGGTCAGGATCTGATAAAGCGCATTATAGAGATTACGAAAATGCCGCAATTCATTGGAAAAGTGTTCTTTGTTGAAAACTATGACATGTATGTTGGCAGGATGCTTACCCAGGGAGTTGATGTGTGGTTGAATACACCTACACGGCCATTGGAAGCCTCAGGTACAAGTGGGGAAAAAGCCGTGATGAATGGTGTCCTTAACCTGAGTGTACTCGATGGATGGTGGGCAGAAGGTTACAAGGAGAATGCCGGTTGGGCGATCAAACAATCAAAAACATATGACAATCAAATGTTCCAGGATGAGCTTGATGCAGAAACAATATATAATATATTGGAATATGATGTGATCCCTCTTTATTATAATGTTGATAGCAAGGGACTTCCTGTTGAGTGGTTGTCGTATGTTAAAAATTGTATTGCAGATATTGCATGGAATTTCACCATGAAAAGGATGCTGGATGATTATTATGATCAATATTATACAGGGCTGATCAGGCACGGAAGATTTATGAAGGAAGATAATTGCCTTCATGCCATCGAGCTTGCCGGTTGGAAGGATCATGTCAAAAAGGAATGGGATAAACTGGAGATCATATCCCTGAAGGTTCCAGATGCTTCTGCAAAGCCAATGAAGCTTGGAGATACTTTTAAAGCCGAGGTTAAGGTAAAAACCAATAAAATCAATGCCAGCCACCTGGGTATAGAGGCTATTTTCGGTAACAGGGTGAGCAATGAAATGAAATCACCAAGGTTTATCAAACAGCTTGAACTGACCAACGTTTATAAAGATACTGCAACCTTTACTTGTTCATTTCCTGTTGAATATACCGGACTGATCGATTATGCTTTCAGGATATACCCAACTCATCCTTTGCTTGTTCACAGACAGGATTTTCCATTGGTTACATGGATTTAAACCGGATCATTATAAAAATTCGCAATCAATGATTATCTTTGGTCCAGTTTATGAATTAATCTTATAATTATGGGATTATTACAAGGAAAAACAGCATTGATTACCGGAGCTGCCAGAGGGATTGGACGATCCATTGCCCTGGTCTTTGCCAGGGAAGGAGCAAATATTGCTTTTACTGACTTGAATATTGATGAAAATGTTAAAAGTCTTGAAGCTGAACTCACAGAGATTGGCGTTAAAGCAAAAGGCTATGCCTCCGATGCAAGTTCATTTGAGGATAGCGTAAAGCTCGTTGAGAAAATTCTCGGTGATTTTGGTAAAATTGATGCACTCGTTAACAATGCCGGGATTACCAGGGATAACCTTTTGATGAGGATGACAGAAACTGATTGGGATCTGATCATGAGAGTAAACCTGAAATCAGTTTTTAACCTGACCAAGGCAGTACAGCGAACAATGCTGAAACAACGATCAGGTTCTATCATTAATATGAGCTCTGTGGTTGGTGTGAGTGGAAATGCCGGACAGTCAAATTATTCTGCCAGCAAAGCAGGAATTATTGGGTTCACAAAATCAATCGCACATGAACTTGGTTCCAGAAATATAAGATGCAATGCCATAGCACCAGGGTTCATTGAAACTGAAATGACAAAAACGTTACCCGAAGATGTAAGAAAGAACTGGATCAATGAAATTCCTCTGAAAAGAGGGGGGACACCGGAAGATGTTGCCAGGGCCTCAGTTTTCCTTGCCAGTGACCTTTCAGATTATATTACCGGCCAGGTAATCAGTGTATGCGGGGGAATGAACCGGTAACAAGATTTTTTAATAATATGAAAAAGCCCGTATTGATTAAATACGGCTTTTTTATTTTTGACGTTTACTAAATAAAAATCTGAAGGCTTGAACTTTGATGTAATTACTTTGTACCCGGGATGGCTTATAATTGCCTGTATTGTTGTAGGTGTTGCCTTTGCTATGCTGCTGTACTTCCGGAATAGCAATGATGAACTCCCGAAATGGCTGGTCAGGACCCTTTCTGTGATACGCGCTGCCACAGTTGCCATCATGGCTTTCCTGCTTCTTTCACCCCTGATAAAGTCAGTTACAGGAATTGTTGAAAAACCGGTTATTGTTTTTCTTCAGGATAACTCCTCTTCAGTTATCCAGGATAAAAAATTTGATCCTGTTGATTACAAAGCCAATCTGGCTGATATTCTATCTGATTTGCGGGAAGATTTCGAGGTTGATCTTTATTCATTTGGAGATAATATTGAAAGGATTGAATCCGAATTTCCGGATTCGGCTTTTTATGAGTCTTCCACAGATATTTCATTGGCTTTGGATGAGATAAGCGTGGCTTATGAAAACAGGAATGTTGGTGCGATCATACTGGCGAGTGACGGAATATATAACAGGGGCATGAATCCTTTTTATGCAATGGATTTTGAAGGTTATCCTGTATATACCATCGCTCTTGGAGATACTGCACAAAAGAAAGACGCTTTGATCAGGAATGTGAATCACAACAGCCTGGCATACATGGGCAATGATTTTCCCGTTGAAGTAATGGTCCAGTCCTTTAATTGTAGCGGGGAGGCTTCTCTCCTTGAGATAGTTCATCAAGGAAATGTGTTATTTTCCGAGTTGATAAGATTTACAAGTCCTAACTTCTCCAGGTCGATCAGGGCCAGGCTCCCGGCGGAAGTGCCCGGCATTAATTCCTTTACGATCAGACTTAAGCCTTTGGATGATGAAGTAAATACGGCCAACAATAAAAAGGTAATTTACATCGATATCCTGGATGCACGCAAAAAAACCCTGATCCTGGCGCATTCTCCACATCCTGATATTACTGCTATAAAAGAGGCGATACGTTCTAATTATCATTTTGAAAGTGAATATTTCCTGGTTGAAAACTTTGATGGAAACCTTAAGGAATATAACCTTGTCATCCTTCATCAATTGCCATCTTCTGAGATTGCATCTTTTCAGGTCTTGAATGATTTAAAAAAGTCAGAAGTACCTGTACTATATATTCTTGGTAGTCAAACCGATTTAAATTTGTTCAATGGAATGGATGCCGGTTTGATGATTGAAAATGCCTCCGGCAGTTTGAATGAAGCTCAGCCTGCCTTCAATCAGGATTTTATGCTTTTTCAATTTGATGAGAAAACCAGGAATATTGTATACTTTCAGATAACGTAAATTTATGGTAATTATAGATTTCTGCCTTCAATGGATGTTTTATTTTATCAAAAGATCATTTCACTGGTAACTGAAACCCCATTGTTTGTCTTTGGCCAGAGTGGAAACAGAAAATCAGGTGTAATATCGGGGGAAGGCTTGTGGCGCTGGCGGCTTGTGGATTTCAGGGTGACCGGATCGCATAATACCTTTAACAAAATTATTAACAGTGTTATTCAATACCTGGCATTGGACGCTGAAAGAAAGCGGTTCCATGTATTGATCAAGCGTCAGTTCCTGGAGAATGAAAACATCCTTTTCCGGGCTGAATTATATGATGAAAACTTTGAGTTTTTGCCAGGCAAGGATATTTCACTGAGCCTTACTGATGAAGCAGGCAATGCTTATGATTTTACTTTTGATAAATCAGAAAAAGGTTACGAACTCAATGCCGGCAAGTTTTCTCATGGTGTTTATCAGTATGAAGCTGCTGCGTTATTAGGTGATAATGTGCTGGTAGAAGAAGGGAGCTTTTCTGTTCGTCCTGTTGACTTTGAATCATTATCTGTAAAGGCCAACCATCGTGTCCTATATCAATTGTCACAGTCTTCTGGTGGTACAATGCTTTATCCTGAAGAAATAAACGATGTGGTTAAGATCATAAAGGAAAAAGACAATATCAGGTCTGTTGTGTATTCAAAAGAGAAATATACAGAAATGGTAAACTTATCATGGGTGCTCTTATTGTTGCTGTTATTTTTGTCTGCAGAATGGATTGGAAGAAAATGGGGGGGGAGCTACTAAAAAAAATACTGTTATGGCTGAGATCATCTTTTATATCATCGTTGGTTTCCTGATTTTTGATTATATCCTTGAAAGGATTCTTGACTATTTAAACAGCACATACTGGTCAGACGAACTACCCGCGGAGTTGACAGATATATACGATGCTGAGAGGTATAAAAAATCCCAACAATATATCCGGGTCAGTCAGAAATTTTCTTTTCTCGTGGAGACTTTTTCTTTTATCCTGATGCTGGGCATGTTATTACTTTCAGGGTTCGCTTTTGTTGATGATCTTGTGAGGAGTGTAACCATTCATCCTATATGGATGTCCCTGCTTTTCTTTGGAATTCTTGGTCTGGCAGCGGATATTGTTTCTATCCCTTTTTCATGGTATGGAACTTTTGTTATTGAAGAACGATTTGGCTTTAATAAAACCACTGTGAAGACTTTTTTCCTGGATAAGGTCAAAGGTTGGCTCCTGAGCGGTATTATTGGAGGAGGTATACTTTCACTTGTGGTATGGATATATGAGATGAGCGGTTCATGGTTCTGGTTGATAGCCTGGGGTGTGATTACCGGCTTTACCATTTTTATGTCCATGTTTTATTCAAACCTGATCGTACCCCTGTTTAATAAACAAAAACCCTTAGAAGAAGGTGAGTTGCGTTCAGCCATTGAGAAATATGCTGCTTCCGTTGGTTTTAAACTTAAAAATATTTTTGTGATTGACGGCTCCAGGAGATCAAGTAAGGGAAATGCATATTTTACCGGTCTGGGGCCAAGGAAAAGAATTGTTTTGTACGATACCCTGATTGAAAAACACAGTACAGATGAACTTGTAGCTGTTTTGGCGCATGAAGTGGGGCATTATAAAAAGAAACATTCTTTGAAGGGGATTGTGATTTCAATATTACAGACAGGACTCATGCTCTTTATCCTGTCACTTTTCCTCAAAAGTCCTTATTTATCAGAGGCACTGGGTGCCTCAGAACCAAGTTTCCACATGTCATTGCTTGCTTTTGGTCTATTATACAGTCCGTTGTCGCTGATCATAGGCCTTGCAATGAATGTTATGTCCCGAAAGCATGAATATCAGGCCGACAGATACTCAGCAGATACCTATGATCCTGATGCCTTATCGCTGGCATTGAAAAAACTCAGTGTGGATAACCTGAGCAACCTCCGACCGCATCCTGTTTGCGTTTTCTTTCACTATTCACATCCACCATTGTTAAAAAGGCTGGAAGCCATAGAAAATTCAGAATGATCTTTTACTTTTTTTCCAGGATTATGGTCGTAATGCGCATGGCCTTGTTGGAGTTGATCTTTCCGCTCGATGAGGTTTCAAGAACTCTGTACCCTTCGTTGTGAAGCATATTCAATGTTTTTGTTATGGTTTTTCCATTGTCTTCAAGAAATTCAGCATTGTATTTAAATGGCCCCAGGTCTACCACTTTGGTTGTTTCGTCAGGGTATGTAATAACAATCATTGAATTAACAATACTGAAGTTTTCATAAATGTTCATTGTGGCATAGCCGCTTTGGCCTTCCGGTGATTTGAAAGAAAATCCAATGATGGCTGAGGCCACGATTACAATAACTGCTGTGATGGTTAGTGTTGCCTTTTTCATAATTTAAGATGTATCTGTTGATAATATGAAGATAATATTTTGATGGCTGAATTCCTGATGAAAATCCAATTGCTCTGAAGGTAAATTTATAAATAAAATCAAAGGTCTCGCTTGCGCAGGATTAAATATGTGATAGCCAGGAATAGCATTGTATATCCGATAACGACCAACACATCTGTTAAAGCAATATAATTTTGAAACTCAACACCAAATAATTTCATAAGAGCTGTATTGGGAATGTCTATCAGGTTGTTGATGGATCTTAAAGGCATGAAGTCATTAACTTCTGCAGGGAGCTTATAATTGATGATGGGCTCAATAACAAATCCATATAATAGTAACAAACCAATGGAAATACCTGATCTTTTCACTATAAAACCAATCATAAAAGCAAAGCAAAGGTAGCTGAATACTTCAAGAAGGAATGCAGGCAGGAAGATGGTCTTTTCAAAAAACACATAAAAGGATAAGTTTTGTGTATGGATTAATCCAAGGATTATTCCTGTTATAAATATCAGCATTACTGCAAACAGCGATAGAAGGAGAATAAACAAAACTTTGGATTTCAGAAAATCCATCCGGCTCATACCGGCAATGATATTTTGCCGTATTGTTTTGTAAGTAAATTCATTGGTGATCATAATGATCACAATGACGCCCAGGACAATCTTGAAGAACCCTGAAAGAAAAGTCAAATTATGCCAGATATAAGGGAATTCATACACACCTATGTCCGGGATCGGAATGGGGCTTTTTCTTCCGGCCTGCTTCAGCACATTGTCGAGGAATTCCTGGAAACCCAGCAAAACGGTTCCTACAACAAGGACATAAAGTATGACAAGTATCCAGAATGCTCTGTTGGGTATTGCCTTTTTTAGCTCAATTTTAAGTAATTTGATCATGATTTGCCAAGTAATTCAAGAAAATGTTTTTCAAGTGATTTTTGTTGTTGTGCAAGATGTGATACAGAAATGCCTTTAGAGAAAAGTAATTCATTCAAATTTGAACTTGAAATGCCTTCCTGAAGGTGTGTGATCATCTTATTGCCCTCTTTTCGGAATGAAATTACTTCTGATAATCCTTCGAGGACCCGGACGAGTTTTTCCATGTCATCACTCTTAACTTCCACTGTGGATGTTTCATTCAATACATCCTCCACTTTTCCTGTAAATATATTTTTCCCTTTTTCCAGGACTGCAACATGGGTACAGATCTTTTGTACTTCATCCAGCAGGTGGCTTGCCAGAATGATGGTGATCCCTTCATTGGCAATTTTTATGATGAGATTTCTTATTTCAGCTATTCCTTGTGGATCCAAGCCATTGGTTGGTTCATCCAGAATAAGGACTTTTGGATTTCCAAGTAAAGCTGCTGCAATGGCCAGCCTTTGTTTCATGCCGAGGGAATATGTGTTGAAACGGCTGTTTTTTCTTTGCAACAATTCTACTATTTCCAGAACCCGTTCGATATCATTATAAGGTACATGCCTGATATCTGCATAAATTTTCAGGTTTTGTACGGCTGTCAGATAAGGATAAAATACCGGTGTTTCAACAATGGCACCAATATCCAGCCGGTCATGTTTGCTTGGTTGTTTTCCAAACCAGGAATACCTGCCTTCATCCTGATTCAGGATAGAAAGAATGATGCCCAAAGTGGTTGTTTTTCCACTTCCATTGGGCCCAAGTATACCAAATATATTGCCTTTTTCTACTGATAGCGTGAGCTTGTCTAACGCTTTTATTTTACCGTAACGCTTGGAAAGCTTGTCAATGGTTAGGATGGTCTGTTCCAAAAGATGATGTTTTTAAAATATACCTTAATGACGATGAATAAAGACTTTTATTACATTATACCGGATGATAAGCAAAAAATCGCTGGTTTCTTGTGGATATCAGGTTTGTTCTTTTTCCAATCCTGTATCTTTTGTGTATCGATGTATTCATCATCCGCAGTTATATTAATGGCAATACTTAACATAGTTTCCTTTTTGCAGGTTTCCAGGATGTCATGCAAAAGTTGGTTGTTTCTGTATGGAGCTTCCATGAGAATTGCCGTTTGATTGTTTATGAGAACATTTTTTTCAATCTCCCGGATGCTGGTGATCCTTTCCTTTTTCAGGATGGGCAAATATCCATAAAATGAAAAATTCTGACCAGAAAAGCCTGAAGATATCAATGCTAAAATTATTGAACTGGGGCCGGACAATGGAATAACCCTGATGCCAAGTTTGTGGGCAAGCGAAATCAATTTTGCGCCGGGATCAGCAATGCATGGAAGGCCAGCTTCAGAAATAACTCCTGCTTTGGCTCCTTCAGGAAGATCAGATAATTGTTTTGAGGTTTCGATGAAATCGGAATGCTTTCCCAGATGGAAAAAGGTAATTTGATTAATGTTGGCTCCGGGATAGACTTTTTTAATAAGCCTGCGGGCGTTTCTTATGTCTTCAACAAAAAATATCCTTAATTCCTTCAGAAGATCTAAAATGAATTTGGGCAATACTTTCTCAGGCTCGGTATCAGCGATCAGGTTTGGGATTAGATATAATGTTTGCGTTGATTTTTGCTTCATTTTATCCAGGGTAAATGGTCCAGGTCAATATTGCCACCTGACAAAATGATGCCGGTTTTCCGTCCTTCGAATAATGCCTTGTTTTCCAAAATGGCTGCCAGGGTAACAGCTGCAGAGGGTTCAATGATGAGTTTCATTCTTTCCCAAATCAAACGCATGGCTTTGATAATTGTTTGTTCCTGAACTGTGAAAATTTCATCAACGTGTTCTATGATGATGGGAAATGTAAGGGTGCCGAGTGAAGTCAGCAGTCCATCAGCGATGGTAACGGGATTTATAGATGGAACAAATTTTTTCCCGTAAAATGACCTGTAAGCATCATCCGCACCACTGGGTTCTGCTGCATACACTTTTGTATCCGGTGAGATTTGCTTAACGGTAATTGCAGTGCCGCTGAGTAATCCGCCACCTCCAACAGGAGTCATGATGATATCAAAATCCCGGCTTCCTGTATGATTTAGGCAACATGTGGCTGGTCCTGTAATGGTTTTGTAATCGTTATATGGGTGGATTTCCTGTGCTCCCGTTTTTTCTATCACTTTTTTTAATGTATGCTCCCTGTCAGCAAGTGTGGGTTTGCAGAAAGTGATGTTGCCTTTGTAATGTCTGACAGCGTCCACTTTGACTTTTGGTGCCGTTTCCGGCATAACGATCCAGGCGGGTATATCCCTTATCATGGCAGCTCTGGCAAGCGCCTGTGCATGATTTCCAGAGGAATGTGTGCAAACACCATTTTTTATTTCTTTCCGGGAGAGGGAAAAAACACCATTGCAGGCACCCCTTGATTTAAAGGCACCTGCCTTTTGAAGGTTTTCACACTTGAAATAGATATTACAGCCAGTTAAGGTATTGATGCTTGCATTGGTGATAATTGGAGTACGATGTACATATGGTTCAATGCGTTTTGCTGCATGTTCAACCGATTCAAATGTAATGGAAGGGTTCAATTATCCTGGTGTTGGTTTAGATGATTTTAAAAAATTATTTTATATCCTGTATTTCTGTGATGATGACCTGACAAGCATTGTCGAGCATGCTGAAAACCTTTTCAAATCCATCATGATCACCGAAATATGGATCCGGAACTTCCCGGTTTTGTTCCGGATGGATTTTGTTCATGATAAAATCAACTTTTTCGGAATCTTTTTCGTTTCTGGACATAGCCATAACATCAGCGTGGTTGATCCTGTCCATTACAAAGATTTTATCAAATTTATCGAAATCAATTAACTGAAACACCCTTGATCTGATGTCCGAAATGTCGATCCCCCTTTTTCTCAAAGTGGCAATTGCCCTTCGGTCGGGTGGGTCACCTTCATGGTAAGGTTCAAATCCTGCTGAATCTACCTCTGCTTCAATGTTCTTTGTTTTTATCTTATGCCTTAGTATACCTTCTGCCATGGGTGATCTGCAAATATTTCCCATACAAACCATTAAGATCTTCATAAACTTTCCTCCTGCCAGCTTTTATATTATGAAAACAGATTTAATTTGATAAGTATTATCAAATATAAAATTGTTATAAGAATGCAAAGTTAAAAAAATGATTTAATGCCAGCGGAGTAAGCTTTTACATTTTGATCTTCTTATCGATCTCTTCTACAAAAATCCGGAATTGTTTGTCCGTTTCCACAAGGTTATTTACGGTCCGGCAAGCATGCAGAACGGTTGCGTGATCTTTATTTCCACAATGTAAACCTATTGTTGCCAAAGAAGCTTTGGTATGTTTCTTGGCAAAATACATGGCAAGTTGCCTGGCCTGAACGATTTCCCTTTTTCTTGTTTTTGAGTTGATAGCATCAAGTGACAGGTTGAAATAGTCACTGACAATTTTTTGGATATAGTCAATGGATATTTCCCTGGTAGTACTTTTTACAAATTTGTCTATCATTTTCTTGGCCAGGTCGAGTGTAATGGATTTTCGGTTCAGTGAGGCCTGGGCAAGAATGGATATCAGCGCTCCTTCCAACTCCCGCACGTTGGTATTTACATTGTAGGCAATGTATTCTACAACTTCCTGCGGCATTTCAATCCCATCATTATAAAGTCTTTTCTGAAGTATAGCAATGCGTGTTTCCAGGTCAGGTTGTTGCAGGTCAGCAGCCAGTCCCCATTTAAACCTGGACAGCAATCTCGGCTCCATGCCTTTAAGTTCCACAGGAGGTTTGTCGGATGTCAGGATGAGTTGTTTGCTGTTCTGGTGAAGGTGATTGAAAATGTGAAAGAATACATCCTGAGTTTTTTCTTTTCCGGAAAGGAATTGGATATCATCCACGATCAGGATATCTATCATCTGGTAAAAATGTACAAAGTCATTTTGGTTGTTGTTCCTAACAGAATCGATATATTGAGCGATGAATTGTTCTGTGGTGACGTATAATACAGTCTTGTCCGGAAAATTATTTTTAGCCTGGACACCTATTGCATGGGCCAGGTGGGTTTTACCAAGGCCAACATCGCTGTATACGAGCAATGGATTAAATGATGTCCTTCCGGGGTTTTCTGCAACGGCAAAGCCGGCAGAACGGGCCAGTCTGTTGCAATCACCTTCGATAAAACTATCAAAAGAATATGAATCGACAAGTTGTGAATTGACTTTTATTTTCTTTAACCCGGGTATGACGAATGGGTTAGGAATATCTTTAGATGTTCCCCTGTTGATATCAATGGGCATCTGGACAGACGGGTTGGCTATGGCTTTTTTGTTTGAGGTCGGGACTTTGATAGAATAAGGATTGGCCTGGTCGATGGAATTGTCCATAATGATGCTGTATTCAAGCCTGCCTTCTGATCCAAGTTCCTTCTTAATGGTTTTTTTTAAGAGATTGATATAATGCTCTTCAAGCCATTCATAAAAAAACTGGCTTGGCACCTGGATCGTTAATACATCATTTTCGAGTTTCAGGGGTTTAATGGGAGCAAACCATGTTTTATAACTCTGATAATGAATATTATCCTTAATAATTTTCAGACAATTTTCCCACACCTCTACTGCATTGTTCTTCATGTGCAATTCTGAATAACACGTTAGTAATCAGTTTGTTTATTAAGGGTAATGTGCTTTCTTCCTTACGACGTTACCTGGACTGTGGCAGTGCAATTAGAAAGCAAAAGTGTAGACAAAAAAGTTAAAAAAAAAGAAATTCATCTCTTGACTTATCAGAAAAAAAATCGTATATAGACTTTTGCTTCAAACTGCCTATCCTGTTAGAAAAAAGAAAATTACATGCTATTTACATATCTGTTAATTTTCGATTATGACACCATGTATCTTTTCAAAAATTGATAATACTGTGTTTTTGTCTTTAAGCCTTGTTTTTACACCTAATTTGCAATCAAGTTTAAAATCTTGGTATTCAATGTCTAGACTATTTTCCTTGATTATTCGCATCACTTCATTTAATATTTGATAAGAAAAATGTAAGTGTATGGTTGCTGCTATAATTTCTTTCTTGATTTTTGCCTGACCGAGGGCATCTCTGGCAGCTTGTTTATAAGCATTTGCCAGTCCACTTGCGCCAAGTTTTGTTCCTCCAAAATATCTTATCACCACAATCAGGACATTTGTCAGGTTTTTCGACAGGATCTGACCATGTATGGGTCTGCCTGCAGTGCCGGATGGTTCGCCATCATCATTCATCCTGTAGCGGTCATCGTTTATCCCTATCCTGTATGCATAGCAGTGATGACGTGCATCATGGAATTGTTTTTTGATGTTTTCCAGGATAGATTTTACCTGTTCTTCATCTTTAACAGGAAAGGCATGAGCAATAAACTTGCTCCCTTTCTCCTTGTAGAGCCCTTCAGATTTTTCATCAATGGTTAAATATTCATCAATAATTTCAGGCATAGGCAATCATTATGATGGCTGTGATGGCTAAAATAATCCCTGTCCAGTTTAATAGGGAGAGTTTTTCCCTGAATGCAAAGAAGCCTGCCAGGGAAGATAATCCAACTATTCCAGCATTTGCTACGGGAAATACCATGGAACTGTCAAAATACCACAGCGCTTTCAAAATATAAAATGTTGATCCAAAGTTAAGCAATCCCAATGTTATTCCACCTAAAACATGCTTAAAATGCAATTTGGGTTTACTTTTTCTGGTTTTCATCAGGAATAATCCCAGGATAAAGCTTGTAAGAAATACAACAGTTAAAAATGGGATCAGGTCATCATTTAAAAAATGATGCTGTGCAAACTTGATCATGGTATCAACAAGACCATTTCCCAGGAATAACAAGACCGGAAGGAAAGCAAATTTCACTTCTTTGATGTTTGTCCCGTTTTTTCTCAGGGTTAAATAAAATGCAATCAGGGCCATGAGGATCCCTGATAGCTTCATCAGGTTAAATTTTTCCTGATAGGCCATTAAGCCAATGGTGACAGGTATGATCACCGACATTTTACTGGCGACGGAGGTCAGTGCAACACCGGTCTTCTGGCTGGATAAGGCAAAAAGATAATACACAGCTATAAAGAAAAACCCAAGCATACATGCATACCATACCCAGGAAGACTTTGCTATTTCAACAAGGGTATAATCCCTCAATGAAATGGCCAGGCCAAAACCAAAAGCCACGATGTAATTAATTGTGATGGCATTGGTATTGTCAATGTCAAATTTCTTGAACAGTTTAAAAGTGATAAATGTAAGCGTGGAAAAGAGAACGCTTAAAATGATCGTTGTCATTCCTTTTTAATACATGTACTTTTTGTAGAAATCAAGAAATCTGCTGCCAATAGCGTCCCAGCCAAATTCATTCACAATCATTTTTCTGGCTTTTGTGCCCAGATTCTTGTTGAAATCATCATTCTCAATAAGATCATTCATTGCTGCTGCAAATTCTTCTGCGTTTTTGGGATCAATAAGTAATCCATTTTCTTTGTCAGTGATAATATTTCTAATACCACCAAATTTTGATGCAACAACGGTTTTTCCACACGACATGGCCTCCTGTGAAGTCATTCCAAAAGGCTCAAATAATGAGGGCAATACAAAGAATTTACTTTTTTGGTAATATCCCAACAGCAGGTCATCCGGAACATATCCTATTTTGAGAACGCTGTCTTCCATGCCCCTTGATTCAATAATAGAATCCATCATCTCAAAAACTTCTATTTCTCTGTCGTTTGGTTTCGTTGATCCACCACCAATGATCAATTTAACATCCGGATGTTTTTTCCTTACAATATCAAATGCATTTAGCAGAAAGTCGTGGCCTTTGTTGGTGTCGATGCGGCTTAAACAAAAAATATAGCTGTCGGGAAGGTCTTTTAACAATGCAGAATCATTATCATTTTCCGGGTGAAAACGGTTTATGTCAACACCAGGAGGGATGACCTCAATATTATTTTTTGTGATGTTATAGAGTTCATCCAGTTTCTTTTGTTGGACAATGGAAGTAACCGTTTGTCCGTTAACTGTGTCAAAAATTCGTTGTTCCTCTGCTATTCGATGTTTAAAATTAAATTTTTTCTCCATGGCATCAGGGTCGCCTCCCATCTGCTGTCGTTTCCATGCTCCAAGGGAATGGGCTGTAAAATACATTGGTTTTTGAAGGGTTTCCGCAACATCTACCGTTACGATGCCTGCATCAACATAATGACCGTGATAAATATCGTATTCTTTATTTTCTTTGATAAAGTGCACCATGTTGCGGCTTAACTCCGGAAGGACATCATAAATTACTTCCTTCGGAAGGAACTCCCATGGACCGGCTTGTATCCTGACCACATTCACATTTGGATGGCCCGGAACCGGATCAACTTGTCTCTGATTTTTATCGAACCAGCGTGTGAAAATATCAACATTTATACCTTTTTTAGCAATGGCTTTTGCCAACTCCAGCACATAAACGACCTGGCCACCTGTATCAACACGGCCAAGTTTTGGAATGGGGTCAAAATATCCATGCGTACTTAGCATGGCAATAGATTTGATCTCTTTCTGCATTTTATCGAATTTTATTTACTGTAAAATCTTTGTTTACCAGGATGTTTGCTTTTGATTTGTGGGATGAAATGATTTTATGTTCTATGGTTAAAATTTTTTCCAGGAAATCATCCTGGGCTTCTCTGGCTCTTTCCTTCCGGGAATCCCTCGTGTCGTTTATGTTGCGGTCAATAAAAACATGAACATCGGCATTTTTCAATGCGGTGGTATATGTGCCCTCAATGATGATGGCCTTGATCCCTGAAAGTTCGATTGTTTCTTCCGTAATTTTGTCTTCATCGAAAATTACAAGTGGTTTTTCAATTTCTGTTAAACCATTTTTGATGGCAGAGATGATTTCATCCAGTAAGTCAAGTTTGATTTCCTGCATTCCAACCCAGTTGATATCCTCTTTTCTTTTGTTTGCATTGGTCTTCGGAGGAAATATAAAAAAGTCATCTTGCTGAAACACATACGAATTTATGCCTTTACCTTTTAATGAATCTGCAACAGAAGTTGCTATTTCGGATTTTCCTGCACCGGATTCTCCTGCAACAGTAATGAAATATGCATCTTTTGAGGAATTGATTTCAGGCAACAGCAACCTGGCTATTTCTTCGCCTGCTTTCCTGTGATGTTCTTTTATGATGAGGATGTCTCCTTTCATGTTAAAAATATTTTTAAGTAACTGTTTTTAAGGTCAAATACCTCTGAAAAGATTAACTTTGTTTAAGTAATAATCAAATATACGATTTTTCATACAACCATGGATTCTTACGTTGGACCAACTTTAAGGGAAATAAGGGATGTCTTCAGAGTAAACTTGAGGGATATATATGAAAAACAGGAGGTCATCAGTATTTTTTCACAATTAGCAGAGGAATATCTTGGTTTGTCACATGCCATGACACTTTTGTCACTTGATGAAAATGTTACTACCGATGCTTATAAAAAGTTTGAAATTGCTTTGAATGACCTTAAACGTCACAGGCCATTACAATATATTTTAGGAAAAACTGAATTTTGTGGTTTCCATTTTTTTGTTTCTGAAGGGGTATTGATTCCAAGGCCTGAAACAGAAGAGCTGGTTGAATGGATAATTGAGGAGGTGATTGAGCAGGATGATTCGCCAAGTATTTTGGACATTGGGACCGGTTCCGGATGCATTGCCATAACTTTAAAGAAAAGGATCCCATCATCTTATGTTTCTTGTATAGACATTTCGCGTGATGCGCTTTCCTGTGCCGGAAAGAATGCTGATTTAAATGAAACAAACATATCGATCAGCTATGCCGATATTTTGGATCAGTTATCCTGGAAAAACTTTAAAAAATATGATGTGATTGTAAGCAATCCACCATATGTCAGAAATTTGGAAAAGCCGTGGATCAGAAAAAATGTTTTGTATCATGAACCTCGTGAGGCTTTATTCGTTGAGGATGATGATCCTTTAATATTTTACAGGAGTATTTTCGAATTTGCGAAAGCATTTCTGAACAAAAATGGAAAATTGTATCTGGAAATCAATGAAAATATGTCTGAATCTTTGCGAGAGCAGGCAAAGGCTGCACGCATGACCGTACATGAAATAAGAAAGGATTTACGGGGTAAGGATCGTATGGTCAAATTATCCTGTTCTGGTTAATTTTTCTTTTTCAACCGGGGGATAACCTCGGAATATTCTCCGAATAATTGATGAATTTTTCTGATAAATTTCTTTTCATCGGCTTTTTTTAGCTTTAGGTTCCTGATGTTATATTCGGTATCCTCTTCTAACCAGGAAAGAAAATTCCTCTCAGCATTGTACTCGTTTAATCCTGTATCCCAAAAAATGCCGAGCAGTTGCTTTTTCAGTGATTCAATAATACTTTTGGCTTCTTCTATTTTTTTCTTATAGGAGGACATATTATTGTGACCTTCATTCTATAACAAAGTTAAGACATTTGAGAGCAATTTCATTGTTATAGAAATATATAACCCCATTTTCAGCAAGTTATCCTATTGGACGTTATCCACTACAAGGAATGTTGTTTTTCAGAGCACAAAATATAATACGGCCTGGTCAACACCGGTTTGGTCTCCTGAAATGATTTTAAAGTGTAGTTTGTTTACCATTGGGATGGTGCTGTAGGAATTCCTGCATGGCTTTCACCAATTGGTTTAGGTAAAGGAGCATATACTTCATTTCAGCAAGGATATTCAAATATAGCAGGCTGTTTTTCGTTCCGGCCTCTTGGTTTTTTATCCTTTTTATTTGTTTTTTCCTGATGTTTTCCAATTCATTGAGAATGTGCTCCTGCAGGTTGCTTGTTTCCTGATACTTGTTAAAGTTACTTGTTCGTATTTGGTTGTCGATGAGGCTAAAATATTTGTTGATATATTGCTGAAGCCCACTGGCTTCATTAATCTGGATCTTAAGCAAACCTTTGTGATTGTTGTCAATATGCTTGAATGATTCTCTTGAAATATGGTATATACAGTTTGAAATTTCTTTCAGATAATCTATTATCTGAACATAAAAGTGACCAGTTTCATCGGTGTCCTCTTCAATTTTGGCTATGGTCTTATGTAGACTGTTCTTTAGGTATTTTGTCTTTTTGATTATCTCCGAAGCATCTTTGAAATTGTATTTTAAATCTTTAAGGTTTTCTTCACCCAGGCCTTTAAATGTTTGTTCAAGAATTTGAGGAACCTGATTGAGGATTTGTAAAATCGTGGTTGAACTTTCTGATACTACATTGTCACCATTGAGTTTGTTGGCTGTGACACCGAACGTTTCCTTATCATTATTGTCTTTTTCACGTTTTTTGTGCAGGGCATGTGTTTTTATAATAAAAAATACTGCAATGATGATGAAAATGATAATGGCAATGATGCCGCCATAATATATTGTGAGTGCAATGATAAAGGACACAATGAAGGCTGACAAAGCTGTTAAAAACCATCCTCCAATTACTGATAATACACCTGTGATCCTGTATACAGCACTTTCTCGTCCCCATGCTCTATCAGAAAGGGAGGTCCCCATGGCAACCATAAACGTTACATAAGTTGTAGACAAAGGAAGTTTCAATGATGTTCCGAATGCAATTAAAATACTTGAAACAACAAGATTGACAGATGCGCGAATGAGATCAAAGTTACCAGCGATTTCAGGAGTTTGCTGCCTCTCTGGTTTTTTTGGTAATTCAAACCTGTTGTTAATTTTACTTCTAAGGCTATGAGGAAAAGCATTTTTTAGGCTATCGCCAAATTTTCTGACATTTCTTACGATGCTTCTGGACAATAATGTGGAATCAAATCTTTCTGCTCCCTCACCTTGCCGTCCCAGATTAATTTCTGTTTTTGTGAC
This sequence comes from Bacteroidales bacterium, assembly GCA_018401355.1. GTDB lineage: Bacteria > Bacteroidota > Bacteroidia > Bacteroidales > B18-G4 > M55B132. Next base: position 37,563 of record JAGYLD010000006.1, on the reverse strand, counting down.
TGTCTTTGCTTTTTTGGAAAGCCAAAGGGTAACGACCATAATTAATCCTGCTATAAGCAGCATGTAAGTTGGTGTTTTTATTGACTTTGTAAGGGCAACCATTGAGAGTGCATCAGGGTTGACTTCAGGGCTTGCTAAAAAGGCTCTGAATGATTCATAACCTGCCAACGGAACCCCTATGAAGTTTACAAGGTCATTGCCTGCAAATGCCATAGCGAGGGCGAAAGTACCAATCAATACAATGATCTTAAGGATGTTTATTCTGGTTAACCATGTAATGATTTGAAAAATAAGGGTCCAGCCTAAAAAACTGAATAATATGATATATCCTGTGTTTGCCTGAATGAAAACAAGATCTTCGCTGGAAATAAATGAAGAACCTTTAGCACCTTTTATTAAAATGAAATAAGTTATGACGGTTGTTGCTATTCCACCCCAGATTGAACCGAAATATCTGAGATTTTTTTTGTAATTGAAAGTAAAAATCAATCTTGCAAAATACTGGACAATGGAACCTACTGTGAATGCTATGACTACCGAGAGCAATATTCCGGAAATAATGGCCAATGCTTTCGCTGAATTTATATAATTTCCAAGATTTTCGGGTACACCGTCTATGGTTATAATTTTAATTGTAGAAACCGCTACCGCAGCTCCCAGCAATTCAAAGACTATTGAAACTGTTGTTGAAGTAGGCAGGCCAAAAGTGTTGAAGGTATCCAGTAAAAGAACATCTGTAATCATTACTGCAAGAAAAATCACCATAATTTCTGCAAAAGTAAACTGATCCGGATGGAATATTCCTTTTCTGGCCACTTCCATTAGTCCGCTTGAGAATGTTGCACCAACAACTACACCAAGCGAAGCTATTATCATAATGATCTTAAAGGGGGCGGCTTTTGAACCAATGGCTGAGTTGAGGAAGTTAACAGCATCATTGCTTACCCCTACAACAAGGTCTGAAATGGCTAATGCAAATAAAACAATGACAACAATTAAATAAAATGTTTCCATTGGTTGTCCCTATTTGATGGGAGCGAAAATAAAGATTCCACTTTGACGGGATTTTATTCTAATGTTAAGAAAATGTTAAATTTTTTATTAAAATTGCCATTCACATTAATAATTAAAATAAAATCAAACCCATAGCCAAATTTTCAATTTTAAGATATGAAATTAACAAAATTTTTATTAACCCTTCTGATATTCTTTTTAAAAATAATAAATCTTTCTTGTCAGGAAGATAACAATGTTGATTTTAATCCATATGGTCAGCCAATAATCAGGGTCTTTAGCAATTTTCACGCAGGGATATCCGAGGATAATAATAGATCAGCCTTTGAAATAAAACGGGCTTATTTTGGATATGAGTATTTTTTATCCAGGGAGTTTACAATTGCCGCGAAGCTTGACGTAGGAAGTCCTGAGGATATCTCAGAGTTTTCATTATTGCGGCGCTATGCATATTTTAAAAATGCTTATCTGAAGTATTCGAATGGTAGAATTTCATCCTCTTTTGGTATTATCGACCTGCTGCAGTTTAAGCTACAGGAAAAATTTTGGGGACATCGTTACATTTTCAAATCTTTTCAGGATGAATACCGGTTTGGTTCATCTGCTGATATTGGATGTAATATCATTTATGAACCCAGAGAATATGTTTCTTTGGATTTATCAGTTGTGAATGGAGAAGGCTACACACAATTACAGGCAGATAATACTTATAAAGCTGCTTTTGGGATTAGCCTGAAAAATTTGAGAGGTATTTACGCAAGAGTATATTTTGATTTAATGAATCAGGCAAAAATTCAGTCCACATTGGCAATGTTCCTGGGTTACGAATACAAATCTTTGATTAGGTTTGGCATTGAATATAATTATAAGTTTAATGAGTATTATGAATCAGGATATAACAGGTATGGATATTCCCTGTATGGACAGTGGAATATTCTTCCAAAATTCCAGGTATTTGGAAGATATGATATGGTTAATTCTAATGTTGTTGAAAATGATGATCGTCCATGGAACCTTGAAAAGGATGGAAGTGCACTTATTGGCGGGATACAGTTTGCTCCGATCCAACAAGTAAAGCTTGCATTAAGTTATCAGGATTGGTATCCTTATGCAAAAAATGCTACAAATGAGGCATACTTGTTTCTGAATCTTGAATATAAGTTATGATTTTGTTTTACCAGATGAAGTAAATGTGTTGTTTTGGATTAAATAATTTGATTTTTCTATGAGTTATTATAAAAGGATCAGGATTAAATATTTTTGGTTTTTGATTTTTATCGGATTTGTAGTTCTTTCATCTTGCAGAAAAGGTGATTATGAGGTTGAAGGAGGGGAGGAGGTGATCACAGATAATGGTGGGGGCACAGGTACTACAACATGGTATAATAATAAAAAATACATCCTTAGCGGACTTGTTTTTGTTAACGATGGCCAAATACTTACCATTCAACCTGGTACAGTAATTCGTTCTCAGACCGGCCAGGGGAGCGCGGCTACAGCACTTATTGTGAGTCGTGGCGGTAAGATCTTTGCAAATGGAACTCCTGAGAAACCTATTATTTTCACTGTTGAAGGAGATGATCTTGAAGGGTCTGTTCCTTTGAAAACAAGTGGTTTGTGGGGTGGACTTATCATACTTGGAAATGCACGGTTAAATCTGTCTTCAAATGAGGCTCATATCGAGGGGATTCCACTTAGTGAACCAAGGGGGTTGTATGGAGGAGAAGATGATACAGACAATTCAGGAATACTTCGTTATGTGTCAATACGGCACGGTGGTACTAATATAGGAGAAGGCAATGAAATCAATGGCCTTACATTAGGGGGCGTTGGAAAGAATACCATCATTGAAAATGTGGAAATTGTTTCAAATGCCGATGATGGGGTGGAATTTTTTGGTGGAACGGTTAATTGTAAAAATATTATTGTTGCTTTTTGTGGTGACGATGCTTTTGATTTTGATATAGGATACCGGGGATATGGACAATTCTGGTTTGCTATCCAGGCAGACGATCGTGGAGACAAGATTCTTGAGATTGGAGGGGGAATTGATCCTGTTGCCGGAATTCCATATTCTCAGCCTCAAATCTTTAACTCAACATTTATTGGCAGGGGCATTTCTTCAGCTTCGAAAGTGGCTGAGTTTAATTTTAACGCAGCCGGCATAATTGCAAATTCAATATTTCTTAATCAAGGTAATGGTATTTCAGTTGAATATGTGGAGAATAGCGATGATAGCTATCGACAATTTCAGACAGGAAATCTTGAACTCCCTGATAACATTTTTTTCAATGTTGCGGATAACTCCCAGAATGATATTTATAATGTTTTTGCACCTTCCGGAATAAATGTAGATACTCAAAACCAAATAATCAGGGAATACTTTTACCAGGCCGGTAACAGAATAACGGATCCAGGGATTGATTTCACCGTGAATTATTGTAAACCTGTTCCTTATGGTGACATTTTCGGGCAACAATATTCCTATCCTGATTCGTGGTTTGATGAGGTGAATTATAAAGGGGCTTTTTATATAAACAACTGGGCATCAGGATGGACTTGTTTGAGCAGGTCAGGCTTTTTGCTGGATTAATTTTGTTTGAGTTCTTTTTGTTATCGGGTTTCAATTATTGCTTGCGTTACATTGATTATGTAATCACCCATTTTTTCCAACTGAGAAATAATGTCTATATAGTAAACTCCTGTTTGGTAAGTGTATTTTTCTTCTTTTATGTTTATCATATGCCTGTCTTTAATACGATCTCGTAAAGAATTAATCCTTTCTTCATATTTATAGGCTTTTGTTTCATTAATCTGATCAAAATCGGCAGATAAATTGTTTATCATCATATCAAATGCTTCGTTTAAAAGCGAAAACATTTCATTTAATTCATTCCTTTGTTCCTGAATGAAATATAGTTTTGCGTCATTCTTTTGTTTTATGTTTTTGGCCATATTGTTGCAAGCATCACCCATACTCTCAATATCATCTATCATCTTCAACATGGCCCGGATTTGTTTCGTTCCCTTAATACTTAATTTTCCTTCTGAAATCTTCGTAAGGTAATTGGCAATTTCTAGCTCCGTTTTATCTATAATGTCTTCAAAATTCTGAATCCTGTCATATAATTTGTTGTATTTCTTGATCCTTTTTTCCATCAAAAATTCAGGAATCATATCAAGCATTGTTTTTACCGTTTGTGCATAAGCGACAATTTCATTTTTGCCGAGAACCAGGGATAATTCAGAAGTGCTTAAATATGCCGAGTTGATATGAACAAGGTGATGGGTATTGTGGAGTTTATCTTTTTCCGGAAGTACTGATTTAAGAAGTTTTTCAATGGTGTGAGTGAAAGGTAAAAGAAGAAAAGAGTTTGTTATGTTAAATCCTGAGTGGAAAACGGCGAGCGCTATTGGGATGGCTGTATAGCTTTCAAAAGGATTAGAACCCTCTAACACCTCGGTTATCTGGGCAATACCTTTGAGAATTGGATGGAAAATCAATAATACCCATAATACCCCGATCAGGTTGAAAAAGAAATGAAAAAATGCAGCTCTTTTTGAGGAAATATTTGCTACAATGGCTGCAATATTAGCTGTAATAGAGGTTCCGATGTTTTCTCCCAGAACCATTGCTGCTGCAAATTCAAAAGGTATCCATTGATTACTTGCAATGACAAACGTGAATGCCATCACTGCACTTGATGACTGAAAAATGATAGTAAAAAGCATTCCAATCCCAACGAAAAGAATGATCCGTAGGTAAGTAACATTTTCAATCCCTCTAATATAATCAACAACAGCTGATGTTTCGTCTATGGAAGGAACAGAATTTTTTAGAAAGTCCAGTCCCATGAATAAAATGGCAAAACCGATAATAAATTCTCCCCATGATTTACTTATGTTCCTGCCTGAAAATAAAAACGGCATGCTTAAAGCAACCAATGGTAACAGGATGATATTAATATTAAAGACCTTTCCAAAACCAAGTATGGAAACAACCCATGGAGTAATTGTGGTTCCTATGTTTGCACCCATTATGACCCCAATCGATTCGGAAAAGGAAAGCAATCCTGCATTTACGAAGCTGACAACCATAACCGTTGTTGCAGAAGAAGATTGTATGGCAGAAGTTATCAGTGTGCCAGAAAGTAAACCTTTGTATTTGTTTGAAGTAATGGCGGCAATGGTCTTTCTGATCCTTTTCCCTGCAACTTTTTGCAAAGACTCACTCATAAGGATCATCCCATAAAGGAAGATTCCCAGGGATCCGATAATGGTCAATATTTCTAAAAGAAATTTCATTGCTCAAATCCGAATTTTTCAAACAAACTTCAAAAATATGGATTTTATAGCATTGAGATTATGTTCGTTAACTAAACTTAATGTAAAATTAACCTTTCCTTTTTCAAAGGTCATATATGGTATCTATTTCATGTGTACATCCCTTTGAGGAAAAGGAATGGTGATTTTATTTTCCCTGAACTTCTTGTCAATCAAAAACCTCATATCACTAAGCACATTTTCTATCCTGTACATGTTCTTGCTCCAAAAATATAACTGGAATACCAGTGAAGAATCTCCAAAATCGTTAAACCTGACAAATGGAGCCGGATTCTCAGATACTTCTTCATTTTTGCCGGCTACTTCAAGCAGCACCTGTCTGACAAGTTCTACATCAGAGCCGTAAGCAACCCCGACTTCCAGTTTGAACCTGGTTTTATCATTATTATATGACCAGTTTATTACCTTTTCTGAAATAATAATGGAATTTGGGATGATCATGTCTATGTCGTCCCTTGTGATTACTGTAGATGTTCGAAACCCTATGCTGGTGACTTTGGCAACAATGCTTTCTATTTCTATTACGTCGCCAATTCTTATTGTGCCAGTGAATAACAGTATAATTCCGGCAAACATATCCTTAAATACCTGTTGGAGTCCAAGTCCGATACCGACAAATAAGGCAGCGGAACTTGCTGTCAGAATGGTCATATTTAATCCCAGGCTTTCCAGGATTACCACAATGGCAATTACAATTACAAAATATTTGATGATCTGATAGATCACAAAAATCTGATTTTCATTGAGCTTTTTCTTTTTTTCTGTGTTTTTCAGGATTTTCCTGATTAGAAACAACAAAAGGCGTAATCCTATTACCAGACCAATGATCAGTATAATTGAGTAAATGGAGATATCGACATGTTTTGTGTCAAGAATTTTAATATCAAATAATTCACTGATACTTTGCATATGCTTAATTATTGGTCATTCTGAAGGAATTCTTATTCCTGGTTTAAGAATGTTTTTCAATTCTTCATAAGAAAAAAATACTATGATCTGTCCAAAGGAATAAGGTGCAATTTCATATTGATTATAAAGAAACCCAATACCTTTTAAATTTAAAAAAATATTGTTATTTGGTGAAACTGAATCTTTAAAAAATCCGCCATCAGAAAGTTGCTCATCAGGCTTTAAATTATATAACTCTCTGAGCTGATCTTCGATCATGCCGGAAAGGGTTTCTTCATACCCCTCGGTAAAAATATCTTCCGGGAGCAGTTTCACTGCATCTTTTGTATCGAATACGAGGTAGTTTATCCTGGTGATACCATGCGCGCCTCCTGTAAAACCGTAGTTGGTTATTTTGTATGTCGTGAATCCGGACTGATTGAAGTATATCGTTGAATTCAGGTATTTTACCCAGTTAAATGAAAATCCGCTTTCGTGGATGTCTTTGTTCTTGGCAACATATTGCCTGAAAAAGTTCTCCTTTATATCATTGAGGATCATATCCCCCTGCCATCCCTGATGATTCGGAGAATACTCCTCTATTACATATTTGCTCATCAAAGCAGACAGATTAACCTCTACATTTTTATCAGGTAAAAGAAGGCTCATTTCTATCTGTGCATGTGGTGAGTTTGGTTTATTGTTTAAAGGTTTATCGCCCCGGTTACAATATGATCTGAATGGTATCGTCCCCTCAGGAAATACCGGTTTGATTTCAAAGTTAGATTCAAGTCCCCTCGATTTGGCTTTCCACAATCCGGAAATCTCCAATTTGTTATTGATTCTGGCTGCTATTGTGGCTGTTGTATCACCATCAGTAATCTCAAATAAAGAAATTTCTTCTCCATTTACCTTTCCTTTCAGGTAATTCCAGTCTCCATATACTATTGCTTGCATTTTATCAATTTCTTTTTGAATCTGATAATAATAGTACCCTTCAACAGCATGGCCGGTAAAGGTAAGGTCGGCGATAAAGAATGTTCCATTTTCCAATGTGCCTTCATAATGTGCATAATTGCATTCCTGTTGTGAATAGGATGTTGCAATAAAGATGAAAGTAAAAAGCAGGGCGATGATTTTTTTCATAATTTTTATTATTATATGGTTATATCAATGACACTGGCTGGGGCCAAAGCTGATGTCTTGGTGCAATTGATCCCGCCTGGCGGGATGGTTATATGGCTGAATGTTTTTCGTCATTCCTTCCTGGTTGAAAACTTATACATCGTTTGATGCTGGTATATTTCACCTGGCGTAAGAATAACTTCAGGGAATTCCGGATGATTTGGTGAGTCAGGGAAGTGTTGCGTTTCAAGGCAAAAGCCATAATGTTTATGGTATGTCTTATTGTTTTTCCCTGTTTCCGTACCATCAAGGAAATTGCCTGAATAAAACTGTATTCCTGGCTCTGAAGTAAAAACTTCCAGGACTCTTCTGCTTATAGGTTCAAATGCTTCGGCAACTTTGGAAAATTTACCTTTATTGTTCAGGACAAAATTGTGATCAAAGCCACCTTTGACCTGATCCAGATCCTTTCCAATTTTCTTGCTGTTTTTGAAATCCATGGGGGTGTTTTCGACAGGTCTGAGTTCACCGGTAGGGATAAGCGTTTCATCAACCACGGTGTATTTATCTGCTTCGATCATTAGCTCATGGTCCAGAATATTTCCACTGCCTGCCCCTGCCAGGTTAAAATAACTGTGGTTTGTCAGATTAACAGGTGTGGGTTTGTCACATTGCGCCTCATAATATATTTTTAGTTCATTTTCGTTATTAAGTACATAAGTGACTTTAACATCAAGGTTTCCAGGGTATCCTTCTTCGCCGTCGGGACTTGTATATTCTAATACCAGGTAAACGCTATCTGATTTCACAATATCTGTGGCTTTCCAGATTTTTTTATCGAAGCCTTCTTCCCCACCATGAAGGTGGTTGGGTCCGTTATTGGTTGCAAGTTTGTATATTTTCCCGTCCAGCTCGAATTTTCCCCTGGCAATCCTGTTTGCATATCTGCCTACAATGCAACCGAAGTATGGATGCCCTGACAGATATCCTCCAAGGCTGTCAAATCCGAGCACAACGTCTTCGAAATGACCTTCACGGTCAGGAGCTAATATGGAGGTGATGATTCCTCCATAATTCGTGATGGCTACTTCCAACCCTTTGTTGTTTTTAAGGGTGTAGAGATACACATTGCTATCTCCTGCGTTTCCATAATAATCTTTTTTAATTGTCATGAGATCCTTAGCATTGGTTTTTTCTACCGGTTTTTGCAATCTGTTGCAAGAAAGCAAGAAAAACAAAGGTGCTATTGCCAAAAACCTGACAAGCCTGTAATCATTCATATCTTAATTCAGATTTCGTTATCCAAATATACGATATATGTTTCATGTTGGAAATTGAAAAGAGTTTTTTAATTTTGGATCTTTCAATTCAATACCTTATGAACACATCCGAATTCCTTCCTCTGGATTATTTGGTTTTTATGGCTTATGGTTTATTGATTGTGGGTGTTGGACTATGGGTGTCAAGAACAAAAAAGGGCACGAAAAAGACTGCCCAGGATTATTTCCTTGCAAGCAAAGCACTTCCCTGGTGGGCCATTGGTGCTTCTTTAATTGCGTCAAATATTTCTGCCGAGCAATACATTGGCATGTCCGGATCAGGATTTGCGATTGGCCTGGGTATTGCAACTTATGAGTGGATGGCAGCCATTACCCTGATCATTGTAGGTAAGTTTTTTCTGCCTGTCTTCCTGGAGAAAAAGATATACACCATGCCCCAATTTCTCGAAATGCGTTATGATAACAGGGTGAGGACGGCTATGGCTTCTTTTTGGCTTTTGGTTTATGTTTTTGTTAACCTGACATCGGTGCTTTATCTAGGGGCTCTTGCCTTAAAGACCATTATGGGCGTTCCATTAACATGGGGTATTATCGGTTTGGCGGCTTTTGCTGCTATTTATTCTATTTACGGTGGCTTGTCGGCGGTTGCATGGACGGATGTTATTCAGGTTATCTTTCTCATTGGTGGTGGTTTACTGACAACCTACCTTGCCCTCGACGCTGTCTCAGGTGGTCAGGGGGTGGTAGCAGGATTCAGGGAGATGATGGAGGAAGCACCCAAACATTTTGAAATGATCCTGGAAAAAGGAAAACATATGATACCGGATGGTCAGGGAGGCACAAAAGATGCATATCTTGACCTGCCCGGCATTGGTGTTTTGATTGGTGGTATGTGGATTGCAAATATTTCCTATTGGGGATTTAATCAGTATATTATTCAACGTGGACTGGCTGCAAAGAGCATTAAAGAAGCCCAGCGTGGGGTTATCTTTGCCGGATTCCTGAAGATTCTTATTCCCCTTATAGTGGTTGTACCGGGGATTGCAGCGTTTGTATTAACCAAAGACACCGCAGCCGTAATTGAACCTTCTGATAAAGCTTATCCCTGGCTGTTGCATCAATTTGTTCCTGCAGGCCTCAAGGGATTGGCCTTCGCTGCACTCATTGCCGCCATCGTTTCATCCCTGGCTTCCATGTTAAATTCTACTTCTACCATTTTTACAATGGATATTTATAAAAATTTTATCAGGAAGAATGTTTCTGATACACAGATGGTTCCTGTCGGAAGGATTGTAAGTTTCTCAGCCCTGGTCATTGCAATCGTAACCGCAAGGCCGTTGCTTGGTAGCCTGGACCAGGCTTTTCAGTATATTCAGGAATTTACAGGATTTGTTACACCAGGCGTGGTGGTTATTTTCTGTTTTGGTTTATTCTGGAAAAGAATGACTGCCAATTCAGCCATGATCGTAGCCGTTTTGACCATCCCTTTGTCATTCCTTTTCAAGGTAATGCTTCCAAACCAGCCTTTCCTTGACAGGATGGGGGTTGTATTCCTTGTGCTGGCACTGATCGGCATCGTTGTCAGCCTGCTGGAACCCGGGAAAAAAGCAACAAAAGGTATTGAACTTCACAAGGGCTTGTTTCATACAGGGCCTGTTTTCAATGTCGGGGCCATCATTCTTTCAGCCATTGTAGCTGCATTGTATATTATTTTCTGGTAAGGATTATCTGTCACCGGTATACTGGTATGCACCAATGTCAGGATCTGTCCTTGAATTGCCATCAAGGTCGGTGGAAATGATGCCGGGATAGGCAGAAGAATTTATGACATTGAGGCTTCCTGTGCTAATGGCAGGGGAAAGTGTGTCAAGGTGATAGTCAAACTTTAATACATCTGCGAATTTGGGTTCTTGATTCTTTATGCTTCCTGGATAAACCGTAACATCAGAAATGTTCAGGGTTGTTTTAAGAAGACAGTTTTCGAATTTGTAATCAAAGGGGGCAGATGTTTCTTCATCGAATATCATTTCTTCTTCAAGACGACCATAGTTGATGCAATTGCCAAAAAAGGCATTCATTTCGAATACGATCAGGTTGCCCTCATTGTCTTCATAATAATTATTCATGGCAAGGTTTTCTGTTTGCCTGATGGATTTATCCCAATAATTCGCAAAAGTACACTGCCTGAAATCATATTGCCCGCCCCAGGTAAGTGCAACTCCATATTGTCCGCAGTTATCAACAAGATTGTTGATTCCTGTGATAGCGTAAAAACGTGAAAGTATTCCCACACCTGTCATGTTCTCAATGATGGTATTTGTAAGAAGTACATGTCCCTCAACCGGGTTCTGCAAATTAAATGTCTCAGTTTGCAAACCAATAAAACCATTTCTTATGATGGCGTGATTAATTTCATTTTCGGTGCTGCCTTCATTGATCCATATGCGGTCCCATTGTCCGGGGATATCTTTAAAGGAATTTTCAAGCCTGTCGCCCTGGAATGTTACAGGATTATCCCTGGTTCCCATCACTTTTATATTTCCGAAACGGTATATCCACAGTCCCGATCCATTGTGGAAGTGAACGGAAGTACCTTCTTCTATGGTAAGTGAGCCAAGAGAGTCGACAACTGCATATCCATAAACCAGATGGGGTTTGTCGTTCTTCCAGGTGGTGCTGCTGCCTGTTGGAACCACAATTTTGTATTCAGGAAGTCCGGGGACTTTGGTATCAGCAATATGGTAATATGCATTTTGTCCCCAGGATACCAGGTCAATATCCTGAATATTGGTGTTTGTCTCGAAAAAGATCTGATCTGAAACAACGAAAGGTGTGAGTGTGCTATTGGGATCGATCGTCACTCTTACAAAAACGAAAATACTGTCATCAGCAGCAATTTCTACATTATTTACCTGGGAAGAGGCTTGTCCGTCCACATTAATCCTGTACAATGAAGAAGATCCATTGCCGAGACGGATGGAAGAGATGTTAATTCTTTTATCATGTCTATTGTAAACCTTCAGGTATTTTGTCACGGACCCTACCGTTGTGAAGATGGTGTCAAATACAATGGAATCTGTTGAAAATGACAGTTTTATGGATGGATCATCATCAGCACTGTTTTCTTTTCTGCAAGATGCATATATAAGCAGAATGGCGATAAAAATAATGAATGGCTTAATGCTTTTTCGTGGGGAAAGAAATGTCATATCTGTTAAATTGATCCAAAGATACTCAATACTGATATCTTACGTGGAAAGAAAAGAAATATTGTCTTTTACAAATAGGAACAATGCAATTATGACTATATTTGTGATAATGGGTGTTGAATGCTAATGCATGTTTTTTGGACCTCTTGGACCTGATGTTAATTGTTTCAAATCTTTAAAATTACTTATATGAAAAGCAGGATCTTGATATTGTTGGTGTTAACATTTGTTTTCATTTTTACCACAGAGGTTAATGCTCAATTTGGAAAAGACTTTCAGGAAGAGCAAAAAGCGCAGTTTCAGAAAAAGATGTTCCTGGGCGGTGGAATAGGATTCTGGATTTGGCCAAAGGAGGGATATGTTTATGTGAGTCCTTTGCTTGGTTATCATCTTAGTCCAAGCTTTGATGTTGGAATGCGCATCATCTATTCATACTACTGGTATAATTATAATGGTTTGAAATTTGATGAACATGACTATGGAGCAGGCCTTTTCGGTCGTTATTACCTGTTTTTCTTTAATGATCTGTTCATTCATGCTGAGTATGAATTTTTAAGCCATGAAGAGCCAACCAACCTTATTTATTATCCATCACCCAGAAACGAGTGGGAGTATGACATGGATCGAATACCCTTACATAATATTTATGTTGGTGGGGGATACCGTCAATGGATATCCCAAAATGCCTTTGTAAGTATTCTAGTCTTGTTTAACCTGAATGAAACCAAATATGCACCCAATAATCCCATAATCAGGATAGGATTTGGTGTTGGTTTATAATCAAACTTCCTGTGGGATCCTTTTCAGGACTTCCAGGGTAAGTATCCAGAATTTACGGACTGTTTCTATATCAATTTTTTCGTCTGGTGAATGCACGCCTCTGAGTGTGGGGCCATAGGAGATCATATCCATTTCGGGATATTTGTCACCAATGAGGCCACATTCCAATCCTGCATGAATGGCCAGAACCTTTGGCTTAGTTTTGAAAAGGTCTTTATAAGCTTGTGCAGTGATCTCAACAATTTTTGAATGAGGGTTTGGGTTCCATCCGGGATATCCATCCGTATGTTTAACAGATGCATTGGCAAGGTGAAAAACACTTGCCACCATGTTGCAAATATTTTCTTTTGATGAGTTCACAGAACTTCTCTGACTTGTGGTGATCAGAATGCTGTTTTCCTGGGTTTTTACGGAAGCAAGGTTGGTGGATGTTTCAACGAAATCTTTGATATCCTGTGACATTGCAATTACACCGTGCGGACATGCATAAATACTATTGATCAAAGCATTTTGAGTAATTATGTCCATTACCTTTTCCGGATGGTTTGCATCTTCAATACTTGCTTCTACGCCAGGATCAGATACGTTAAACTCCGTTTTGAAATGCTGGTTATACTCAGAAACCAGTTTCTTAATCTTTTCTTTGTTGTGCTCCGGAACCATTATAATGGCTGATGCTTCCCTGGCAATGGCATTTCTGAGGTTGCCACCGTCAAAGTGAGCAATGTTAATAAAGAGGTCATTGTTGGCATCCCAGAGGATCCTGTTCAGGAGTTTGTTGGCGTTGCCTCTCTCCTTGTTGATGTCATCTCCACTGTGACCTCCCTTTAGCCCGGATATTTTAATTTTATAAGCCTTATGGTTTTGTGGTGCATCAATCCAGTTAACTGGTATTTCAGCCAGGGTATCCTTTCCTCCTGCGCATCCGATAAAAAGCTCACCTTCATCTTCCGAATCGAGGTTTAAGAGGATCTTCCCTTTCAGAAAACCGGGTTGCAATCCAAATGCACCTGTCAATCCTGTTTCTTCATCAACGGTAAAGAGACATTCTATTGGTCCGTGTTCTATATCATTGGATTCCAGGATGGCAAGCTGGGTGGCTACACCTATTCCGTCATCCGCTCCCAATGTAGTGCCTTTGGCGGTAACCCAACCATCTTCAACATAGGCCCGGATTGGATCTTTATCGAAATCATGGACAGTATCTTCATTTTTTTCGCAGACCATATCGATGTGGCTTTGCAATATTACCGGTACCATTTTCTCATTTCCTGGTGTTGCTTCTTTTCTGATAAGGACATTTCCTATCTCATCCCTCAATGTTTCCAGTTTCTGTTTTTTTCCAAATTCTACAATGTAAGCTGCAATCTTTTCTTCTTTTTTTGATGGCCTGGGGATCTTCAGGATCTCTCCGAAATAATACCAGACTCTTTCGGGTTTGAGCTTGTAAATTTCTTCGTTCATTTTTTGTTTTTTTATATTGTTATATTGTTATATTGTTATATTGTTATATTGTTATATGGTTATATTGTTATATTGTTATATTGTTATATTGTTATATTGCTATATTGTTATATGGCTATATTGTTATATGGCTATATTGTTATATGGTTGTGTGGTTGATGGTTTGGGTATCAGGCATCCAGTATACTGCTTTCGAATTCCTGTATCCGGAAGCCGCGATCAAACTTCTTTTAATTTCCTGATTGTATCTTCAGGGTTTTCTGACCCAAATACCGTGTTTCCAGCCACCAGCACATCCACTCCGGCATCGATCAAAGGACGCGCATTGTCCAGGGTAACGCCACCATCAACTTCAATGATGGCATCGCTGTTACGATTCTTTATCAGCTTATTTAATGTCTTGATTTTTTCATAAGATCTTTGAATGAATTTCTGGCCTCCATATCCGGGGTTGACAGCCATAATCAGTACGACATCAATTTCTGCAATAATATCTTCCAGCACAGAGATTGGTGTATGAGGGTTTAGGGAGACACCGGCTTTACATCCAAGATTTTTTATAACCTGGAGTGTTCGGTGCAGGTGCGTGCATGCTTCATAATGAACGGTAATCACATGTGCCCCTGTTTCTTTGAACCTTTGTAAATACCTGTCGGGTTCGATGATCATGAGGTGCACATCCAGTGGTTTCTCTGCATATTTATGTATGTATTTTAATACAGGAAAACCAAAAGAAATGTTGGGAACAAAAACACCATCCATGACATCTATATGAAACCAATCAGCCTGGCTGTGGTTAACCATTTCTATTTCTTTTTTCAACTCACTAAAATCTGCCGAAAGGAGGGAGGGTGCAATCAAATGTTTCATGATGAAAACTTTTCGCTCAAAAGTAAAAAAAAAGCGGACATTGTCCGCTTTCTAACCCAGATATGTTTTTAGTATTTTACTTCTGGAGGTGTGCTTTAGCCGGCGAATGGCTTTCTCTTTAATTTGCCTTACCCGTTCACGGGTCAGGTCAAATTTCTCACCGATTTCTTCAAGGGTCATAGGATGCTTGCTGTTCAGTCCAAAGTAAAGGCGGATCACATCTGCTTCCCTTGGCGTCAGGGTTGATATGGCCCTGTCAATTTCTTTGCGAAGTGATTCGTAAATTAATTCGGTTTCCGGTGTAGGGCTGTCGTCTGATTTCAGGACATCATACATGTTGTTTTCTTCGTCCTGCACTAAGGGTGCATCCATAGAGACATGCCTTCCGGAGTTCCTCATGGACTCCTTCACTTCTGTTTCCGGGATCTCAAGCATATCAGCAATTTCCTCAGCCTTGGGTTCTCTTTCTGAATCCTGTTCCAGCTTTGCATAAGCTTTGTTGATCTTATTGATTGAACCGATCTTGTTTAACGGCAATCTTACGATCCTTGACTGTTCCGCCAATGCTTGCAGGATGGACTGCCGGATCCACCATACGGCATAGGAAATGAACTTAAATCCCCTGGTTTCATCAAACCTCTGGGCTGCTTTGATCAGTCCAAGGTTTCCTTCATTGATCAGGTCGGGAAGGCTAAGTCCTTGATTTTGATACTGCTTGGATACCGAGACAACAAATCGAAGATTGGCTTTGGTGAGTTTTTCAAGAGCCAGCCTGTCACCTTGCTTGATTCTCTGGGCAAGTGCAACTTCTTCCTCCGCCGTCAGCAACTCAACCTTGCCGATCTCCTGCAGATACTTATCAAGAGAAGCGGTTTCACGATTGGTTACTTGTTTGGTAATTTTTAGTTGCCTCATAGACAAAGTTTAGTTGTGGTGTTTTGTCTTAAAAAACCTTGTGAAATATCTGGCTCAATTTTAATTGGTCAGATAATAATCTGATTTGATTGTGCAAATTTACAACGCTTTAGCTGTAATTCTACGAATTTATGCTAATTTTTGTTTCAACCATTGTCACCTTTATCAGGCCTTTTTAGCAATACTTTTCTGGATAGCTTAAGTTTGCCGGTTTTATTGTCGACACCTATAAGCTTGACTTCAATTTCATCACCGACCTTCAGAACACTTTCCACATCTTTTAACCTTCTCCATTCAATTTCAGAAATATGGAGTAATCCTTCTTTTCCTGGAAGTATCTCCACGAAAGCACCAAAGGAGGTGATGTTTTTAACTGTTCCATTATAAATCTCACCGACTTCAGGAATGGCAATGATCTTTTTGATCCTTTCTTTGGCTTTATCAATGGATTGTTTATCACTTGATACGATATCTACAATACCATACTCACCTTCTTCTTGAATTACAACGGTTGTATTGGTTTCGCGTTGTATTTCCTGGATCACCTTTCCGGATGGTCCAATAATGGCACCGATAAATTCCCTGTTTACCAGCATTTTTTCGATGCGTGGAACATGGTCTTTGAAGTCCATCCTGGGTTCGGCAATGGTTTCTTTCATTTTTTCCAGGATGTGCAGTCTTCCTTTCTTTGCTTGTTCCAATGCTTCTTTCAGGACATCGAAAGAGAGGCCTTCCACTTTGATGTCCATCTGACAAGCTGTGATCCCTTTACTTGTTCCGGTAACTTTAAAGTCCATATCACCAAGGTGGTCTTCATCCCCAAGAATATCGGATAAGATGGCGTATTTTCCGGTTTCAGCATCACTGATCATACCCATGGCGATACCTGAAACCGGGCTTTTGATCTTAATCCCTGCATCCATAAGAGCAAGGGTTCCCCCGCATACTGTGGCCATTGATGACGAGCCGTTCGATTCAAGTATGTCAGATACTACACGGATGGTATATGGGTTTTCATCTCCGTTCGGAATTACCTGCTTCAGTGCACGCATGGCCAGATTGCCATGCCCAATCTCACGTCTGGATGTTCCTCGAATTGGTTTTGCTTCACCGGTTGAGAATCCCGGGAAATTATAATGAAGGATAAAATTGCTGGTACCTTCAATGACCGCACCGTCGATGACCTGCTCATCCAGCTTTGTTCCCAGGGTAGTGGTTACAAGCGACTGGGTTTCTCCACGGGTAAAAATGGCTGAGCCATGAGCGGCAGGTAAATAATCAACTTCACACCAAATGTCGCGGATCTCGTCGAGTTTACGCCCGTCAAGACGTACTTTTTCATATAGAACCATTTTGCGGATAATGTCTTTCATCAGGTCATGAAAATATTTCCCAATAAGTGGTTCTTTCTCTTCTAGTTCTTCTTCAGGGATGGTTTCCAGGAAGCCATTCTTTAGTTCATCAAACTTTTCATTTCTTTGCTTCTTGTCGTTGATGAATGACTTGGCAATATCATAGATCTTGTCTCCAAGTGCCTGGGTTATTTTTTCTTTAAGTTCTTCATCTTCTGCTTCAGGTTCTATTGCTCTTTTAACCTGTGCTTTTTCAACCTCAGATGCAAGGTCGAGTTGTACCTGACATTGGATTTTGATGGCTTCGTGGGCTATATTTATGGCCTCAACCATTTCTTCTTCCTGAACTTCTTTCATTTCCCCTTCAACCATGACGATGTTGTCAAGTGTGGCAGCCACCATAAGGTCAAGTGTGGCATTTTCCAGTTCAGGGATGTCGGGGTTAACCATGTAATCCCCATTGATCTTTGCAACACGAACTTCTGAAATGGGTCCGTTGAAAGGAATATTTGAAGCAGTGATGGCTGAAGATGCTGCAAGTGCCGCAAGTGCATCAGGAGCTACATCTTTATCACCCGATATTAAGGTGATGATAACCTGTGTGTTATAATGATAATTGTCGGGAAACAACGGACGCAAAGCCCTGTCTACCAAGCGTGCTATTAATATCTCGTATTCTGAAGGACGGGCCTCTCGCTTAAAGAATCCGCCCGGGAATTTTCCTGTAGCAGCATATTTTTCTTTGTATTCTACAGTCAGTGGAAGAAAATCAACACCTTCCATAGGTTCTTTGCTGGCTACAACGGTTGCTAATAACATGGTGTTTCCCATCTTAACAACGGCAGAGCCATCAGCTTGTTTGGCAAGCCTGCCAGTTTCAATTGAAATCGTTTTTCCTCCCAGGTCGAACGATTTCGTGGTATCTTTTAATGTCATTTGATAAAAATTGTGATCGCGTTTTAGAAAATACAAAAAAAGGCAATAATTGCATTGCCTTTTCAAAGTGACGATAAAAATATCTTATTTTCTTATGCCCAACTCTTTAATGATGGCACGATATCTTTCAATGTCCTTGTGTTTAAGATAATCCAGGAGCCTTCTTCTTTTTCCAACCATAAGTACAAGCGAACGTTTTGTACTTATGTCTTTTTTGTTCTTCTTTAAATGCTCTGTTAAGTGCTTGATCCTAAAAGTAAACAATGCTATCTGGGCCTCTGCTGATCCAGTATCGAATTCGGATTTTCCGAATTTCTTGAAGAACTCCTTCTTTGTTTCTGTCTTTAAATACATATGCTCAACGGTCTATCTATAGATGAAATTGGCCTGCAAAAGTAATAATTCTTTTTTATATAACCAATCAATTATTTTTAAAAAAAATTAAAAGGAATATTTGAGGCGTAAGTAATAGATGGAGCCGTAATCCCCGAATTCTGTGCCATCGTTACCCATAAATATCTGACTTGTTGCAAGAAATCCAATGTTGTTTGTCAGGGAAAAATCAATGGAAGGTCCGACAAAGACCGACTTATCGTCTGGATTATATATGGCTGAGAGGTCTGCTTTTATCAAAGGGGTTACCTGATATGAAACCTGTCCGAATGCAGAATACCTGGCAAGTGTAAAATTCCTGGCTGTTATATTGCTGTTAAATTCAATAAAATTTCCCATACTGGCAGGACCGCTTGTTCCTGATGTATTTAACAAGCCCGATACCTGGAAATACCATTTGTTCAGTGTATAGTTGATACCGGCTGAAGCAACCAACTGCCCGGTTGTATCACTGAAATTGTTAATATCCCTGAAATAGCTCATTTCCCCATTAAAGCCAGCTCCTTTAATCTGTCCTGACCAGCCAAAGCCAAAAACAGCATCTTCGGTCATCGTTCCTGCCAGAAACTGA
This sequence comes from Bacteroidales bacterium, assembly GCA_018401355.1. Classification (GTDB taxonomy): domain Bacteria; phylum Bacteroidota; class Bacteroidia; order Bacteroidales; family B18-G4; genus M55B132. The sequence goes on along the minus strand of JAGYLD010000006.1, from coordinate 18,422 downwards.
AAATCGTAGTTCCATAGCAGAAATTTGTATAATGCCGCAGCAGTGATTTCTTCGTTATGATCTATCTTGCCTGCAAGCTGCAATGAAGAGGTAGCTCCTGTATAATATTGGAGCAATACTGCATCACATCCCGGACGCTCTGCATAATCGAAGTTAAAATAGTTGAAAGTGTTAAAAATATCGTTGGGTGTCCAAACCAGGTTTACCGACCAGTTGATCCTTTGCCGGCCCATTGTGACAACAAAGTTTTTTCTTGTAAATTGCACATTGGCCCTGTCGAAGGTAGAGTATACAAAAAAGGACCTTTCATCAGCAATGCTAAATGTCAGGTCGAAATAACCTTCATCCTGTACCATTATATCATGGAAGCTGGGGGTATTAAATAAAGGGTTTTTTGAAAGTATGTTGGAATATTCCACCAGGCCACCATAGTTCATAATGTTTCGCATTCCGGCATGAGCCCTGAACCAGCTTTTCGGATACCACCTGAGATCCAACCGGTTGCTGATGGTGTTCATACTCTGCCAGCTACCTTTGTAATCCTGAATCCACTCCATCTGCAGGTCCTGGATATGTCCATTTATAGAATATTTTCTGTCTTTACCATTACCAGCTATTGCCGGTATTGTAAAAAGCATCAGACATATTAAAAAGCATCCTAGTGTTTTCATGATGAGATCAGGCAATCTTTTTGTCTTCTTTTACTTTTCCATCTTCTACAGTGATTATTCTGCGGGCTTTGTCCATTACTCTTTGGTCATGTGTTGAGAAAATGAAGGTGATCTTTGATTCTTTGTTCATCTTTTGCATGATGTCAAGTAACTCACTGGTTGATTTTGAATCCAGGTTGGCTGTAGGTTCATCGGCCAGAATGAACTTAGGCCTTGGTGCCAGGGCCCTTGCAACGGCTACACGCTGCTGCTGTCCGCCGCTGAGGTTGCCGGGACGGTTATGGATGCGGTCCAGGTCAATGCCAACAGCTTCCAGTAATTCTTTGGCACGAGTTTCCCTGTCCTTTTTAGACCATCCCTGTAATTGCATAATGAATGCTACATTTTCAAGCGCAGTCAATACCGGGATCAGATTATAGGCCTGAAAAACAAATCCAATGTTCTTGAGCCTGAAATCAATCAGTTTTCTTGATTTTAAATCCGAAATGTTAATGTTGTTTATCAGTACTTCACCTTCTGATGGGGCATCAAGCCCGCCAATCATGTTTAGTGCGGTAGTCTTACCTGAACCGGATGGCCCTACAATGGCAGCAAATTCTCCTTCCTCAAATGAAAGATCTATTCCATTTACGGCCTTAACGGGAACTTTGGTTTCCTGATAAATTTTGTGCAGGTTTTTAACTTCGATAACTGGCATTTTTAAAAGTTTTATGGTTGTGTTTTAATGATTTTTCCTGTTAAAATCTTATTTTTCTCGCCAATGGATCTGATAATGTATATTCCGGAAGAGAGCTCTGACAGATTCAACATTTCCGGTTCATTTCTGACAACAGATTTAACCAGTGCCCCGTGGATAGAATACAACTCAGTTTGCCTGGGCGTGAATGACTCAGGATAACAGATTCTGGTTTTACCAGAAGTTGGATTTGGAAATACAATGATATTTCCTGGAATATGTTCCGTTGTGATTACAGGTGGAGAAAAATTCAGCCTGTACAGGTTATAATACAGCATGTAATCAATCCCATTGTAATTTCCGGGAAAAGCAGTGGCTGTTTCTCCTCTTCTCTCAGGATGAATGGTTCTTGAAGTTGAAGACCACTCAAAATTTGGGTAAATGGAATCGTTATAATTGTAAGGGCCTTCTTCCGGGGCCAGCTCCAGTAAATATTCGTAATATCCTTTCGGGTTGTTATAAAATATTGTATCCGGTGGAAGTGCACTCATGAGATAATTGCTTCCTCCAAATGTCATTTGATGTATCATGGGTATCCAGCCGTAATCTCTGACCTGCGACCTTGGCCCCAGAATGAGGGCATTGTATTCTGTGTAAGCAGTGTCCGGTTGAATTCCCTCTGGCCATATATTCGACATGGCTTCCATGTTTATTACCTTAAAATCTTCATCGGTAGGCAAAATGAAATTCTCCAGGAAAAGGAATGTCTCCAGAGCAAGCTCTTTCCTGACAGTATCGGTGCTGGGGGAGGATTCTCCGGTATAATGGTACTTTGCTCCTGCATATCCCATGGAAAGAAAAAAGGCATTTTCTCCGCGCATTACGTTTTCGTATGTTACCGGGTTTTTAATGATAAAGTCCCATTGGTCTCCCTGAATACCGTATAAATTGGGATCTGTGGTGTCGAGGTCTACGGTACTTGAATCTCCTTCTTTGATGTAGTTTACGATGCGTTTGATTTGATTCCTGGCTTCCTGATGGAGTGATGATTCAAAATCCTGGAAAACCTGAACTTGATTATTTTCGATATATTCAACATCTTCCGGTACACAACGGGTGACCAATCCAAGACCTGTGATCAGCAATATGGCCTGATCAAGGCTTTCTTCCTTGTCTCGTGGATTAGAAGACATCAGATCGGAACGCAGAAATGTGATCCTGGGTTCGGGTAAGCCCTGGTTAAGGTGATCAATGACCGTTTGCATGTCGAGGGAGTCTTCTGCGACATCGTCCCGGATAAAAAATCCATTAAGAGATTTTGTACCGCCAAAATATTCTTCCGCAAAATAATCAAGACGGTTTAAGGCGTACAGAGCATAGAATAATTCCTTTACAGTTTCTTCAGTATCTTCTCCTGCAAGGTTCAATATTTTATATTCAGTAGCCAAAACGCCAATGTATTGTCCATGCTCTATTGTGCAATCAGACCATAATAATGAGCCACCAATGGTGTCTCTGGCTGTTGCCGGGATGCTGTACCCTGGTTCGGGACCAATGCCGGTCATGAAATCATTCAAAAGCCTGTCCCGGTAAATCCAGTATTTGTCTTCAAGGATGCTTTGCCCGGCTGTTGAGACAATGATGGCCAGAAAAACAATGAGTAATACCGGTTTTATATGTTTGAATAATAATTTCATTATCAATGTTTAAGCATCTTCTCTTACAGCATTGGCAGGTTGTAACTTTAATGCCTTCCTTGCTGGCCAGATGGATGCAATGGCTGCGGTTATGATTACAATGAAGCCTATCGTAATGTAAAAGGTTGTTTGTACTGTAGGATGGATCAAAGCGCTATACCCAAAGGATTCAAAACCCTCAGCAACACTGGCGAAATTGATCCCTTTATGATAGGTGAACCCAACGGTTGCAGCACTGAGGATGATTCCGACAATGGCTCCAGTAATGGACAGGAATATGGTTTCCATCATGATCATGAGAAATATTCTCTTTTTATTCATTCCGATCGCCATCAGCATCCCAATTTCTTTGGTTCTTTCAAGAATGGCCATGAGCATGGCGTTGACAATTACAAAAACCAGGGCAACCATAATGATGGCCAGCATGAAATAGGAAAACTGGTCAAGCAATGATACCATGGCAACAACAGATGGATCGACTTCTTTCCAAGATTGTACGCTCAGTTCGCTGAATTCCTTTTTGAATACCGGTGTGATTTTATCCGTTAACTCATTGTTATACAGCAGTATGGCTATTTCAGAGGTTTGGTCAGGTCCAACACCAGTTAAATCTACAAGGCTTTTATTTTCAACATAAATGTTCATTTCATCAAACATAGTGTTGCTGGTTTTGAAAATGCCGACAACACGATACAGGCCATAAGTAATATCTCCGCTGACACTTTGGATGGTCAAAACAACTTTGGATCCTATGCCGGCTTTTAGTTTGTCAGAAAGTTTTTTGCCCAACACCATGGTTGGTGTCATCCTGTAACTTTCTTCGAAATATGATCCTTCAATGATGCATTTGTATATATCTGTAACATTTTTTTCTTCACGGGGGATTATCCCGTTGACCATTACGCCACTGCCTGATGTAGCTGTGCTCGCCATGGCGGTCGATTTGGTTCTCCTGCAAACAGCTTGCACACCTTCGGTGGATTTGATTTTCCTGATGATTTGACTGGTATGATTAATAAGATAATCGATGGATTTGTCTTCAAGAAATTTGGGGTTGTGTATCTGGATATTGGATATTTCATTGCTGATGGAGGCATCGATTTTTTGGTTGATGGCTCCGTTCATCAATGCGATCATGAAAATGGTACCGAACAGACCCAGGGCAACCGCCATTATTACGACCATGCTTCGGGTCTTATTTCGCCATACGTTTTTCCAGGAAATTGAAAATATCATTTTTTTAAGTATTTCTTGATTTATTATCTGCCATGGAATGCTTTAAGAATGTTGAATTTACTGACGTAAAATATGGGATAAATGATGGCCAGGAAAGTGAGTATGACCACAAATATGGCTTGATTTGTAAATATAAAGAGATCGGTTGAGAAAGGCAGGATGGGTCTGGCATTGAAATCTATCATTGCCTGTGCTGCGGCACCTGTCAGTGGTATGGGATTTATATGGAAATAGTAAATTATGGGAAAGCTTACCAGTAGTCCTGCTATTATTCCCATTAAACCAATAAACAGAGTTTCAAAGACCAGGATGTAGGATATCTTGTAGCGTTGCATTCCTACCGATACCATCACGGCAAATTCCTTTTTCCTTTCCATGGTCATCATCAGCATCGTGCCAAAGATTCCAAAGGCAACCACCATATATAAGATCCCAAGCATAAACATCCCGCTGATATTATCGCTTTCAATACTTTGTACGAGGGCAACCATCATCTGTTTCCAGGTCATGACTTCATAATCCTCGCTTAATTTTTCCTGCAGTGTTTCTTTCGTCTCTTCCAGTTCGTCCGGATCCTCGATCATCAGGGATAATGATGTTAGCCTGTTTGGAGCAGCATAGAAATATTGGGCATCCTTTAATGTTAAATATGCAAGTTCGCTGTTCATATTCTGTGCCGGAAACTCAAGAATCCCCTTGATGAAGAACTCCCCGGCGGCTGTTATTCCATGATATCCCTGACTTAACAGCACCAGGGTATCACCAGTGTCTACTTTTAGGTATTTTGCCAATGATACCCCTAACAATACTTCCATGCTGTCGGACGAGAAATAGCTTCCCCTGATAACCCGCTTTTTAAGTCCTGTCATATTGTTTTCAATCCTGGGGTCTGTTCCGATTACTGCAACACCCTTTGTCATATTGCCTGATGAGGCCAGAGCAAAGGATTCGAGACGTGGGGTAAGGGTTGTAACGTTTGCGGTGTTCCTGACTTTATTGATGAATGAGGAATCCTTCTCAAAAGTATTATTAATCGTTTTATCGTCCCAGTAACCTTTGGCATGGATCTGAAGATAGCCTGTGGAATTCTTCACCGCATCATGCTCCATCATATCGTAAGAGCCAATTTGCATAGATCTCATCAGAAGTGATAGAAATATGGCAAAGAAGACTGAAGCTACCGTGATCAGCGTCCGGCGCTTGTTTCTCCATAAATTTCTCCAGGCGATTTGAATATATTGTTCCATAATAGCATTGATTTATCTGACCTGTCTCATATTTTGCTGTGAAAAGAAGCTTTCCGGCATGTTGACATCATATTCCATGTCGGATATTTCTATGATGGTTTGATTACCCGGCTTATCCATTGGTGTCATCTTCATCTTGGAAGGCAATTTCCTGTCACCAAACTGTTTGATATTGGAACAAACTTCTTTATTGACTAACTCAAGTTCTTCATCAAAGAATTCAAATTGCATCTGAAAGTATTCCTCTTTGGATATCCATATGTTTACCTTACCCCATACTACAGGAGCATCCGGTTTTGGATTAAGCTCGATCTTGTAACAACTGTATCCGTTAATATCCTCCTCATCCGTGATCTTATGTGTGTAATCATTCACATATGAATTCATCCTCATCAGGTCATTGTTTGTAAAGTCGGATCCCATCCAGGACTGGCTCATCATTGATGGTGGAATTTTAATCATTCTGTTGATTGAAGGCATCCAGTTCCACATGTCGTTATGCCTTTTCATGAATACCTGGCCTTTGTCCCTGGAAGGAGCGGTGATGTAGATCATATAATAATCTTCACCCAGTGACCAGACTTTCATTTCAACTTCCCTCGACCAGCTTGGCCGCAGTACGGTCATCTTCATGACTCCTTTATTGGATTTTCCGTTTACCTTATCCTGGGATTTCTGAACGATCTCTTTAGGTGTAAGGGATTGTGCATGAATGTGATAGCTTGTCATAGCTAACATAGTAGTGATGGCTAATATGATTCCGCTTTTTAACATTACTCGAAATTTTTAATGTTGAGGTATTTATTAATTATGAGTTTTTTAACTTTTTCAACAGGAAACCCCATGGGGTTCATTACAAAATTCATACTGATCCCATCCATCAGGGCGCCAAACAAATAGGCTTCTGCTTCAGGATCTTCAATGTCTTTGTGATAAAAAAATGCTGTCATCATTCTGAAATATTCTTCAATAAATTCCTGAACCTTTTCAAGGACTTTTTCGAAAATCGTTGGCTGTGTTGCAATAGCAAAATATAATTTCCAGTATTTTTGATTGTTTTGTAAGATCTCAAATATCCTGTCTATAAAGTAGATCATTTCTGCATCTGTGAGATTGCCGTCTTTATTTTGATCGAAAACATTTACAAATTCATCTATGCCGAATGAAAGAATTTCATTTAAAAGTTCTTCTTTACTTTTAAAATAATTATACAGGAGACCCTTTGATATCTTAGCTTCATTAGCTATCCGGCTTATGGATGTGTTGTGGTATCCCTCGTTTGCAAACAATTCCAGAGCTGTTTCCAGGATCAGCTTTTTCCGTTTCTCACGTATCTCTTCAAATTGTTCTTCAGTTCTTGGCATATTTTTATGGTTGAACGGTCGGTCAAAAATAGAACATTGTTTCAATCTTGTCAAGTATTTTAATGATAAATTTTGTTTAAGTATTGAAATACATTATTCCTTATACTTGCATAGAAATTGTGATTCATCATATGGAAAAAGTTGTTTTGGTTGATAAAAAGGATAATCCGGTGGGAACCATGGAGAAAATGGAGGCCCACAAAAAGGGTTTGCTTCACAGGGCTTTTTCTGTTTTTGTTTTCAATGATAAAAATGAGTTAATGTTGCAGCAACGTGCTTTAGGGAAATATCATTCTCCTGGCTTATGGTCCAATACTTGTTGCAGCCATCCAGGACCGGATGAGGATGTTTTGGATGCAGGGCACAGGCGGCTGGTTGAAGAAATGGGATTTGATTGTGAGTTGGATGAGGTATTTGGTTTTATTTATCATGCCAGTCTTGATAAAGGAATGATTGAACACGAGTTTGACCATGTTTTAATCGGGACTTTCAATGGCATTCCAAAAATAAATAGGGATGAGGTTGAAAATTGGAAATGGATCAATATTGATGATCTTTCCGTTGATATCATAGAAAATTCTCAGAATTATACTGTCTGGTTCAGAATTGTTTACGAAAGAGTAAAGGAAATTATTCTTTCGTAATTTTCCCTGTCAATTTATCCATACTTCTCGATAATGATTCTGGTTGTTGAGTGCCAATCAGGAATTTTTTCCCATTTTTCAGATATAATTGAAGTCCAATATTTCCTGACACATTGTACGCTGAACCCCTTTTTCCCCTTCCAACACGAATGCCCCATCCACCATATTCAGATATAGGCTTGTACTGTCTGATCTCATAGGCTTGTATATCTTCTTTCGTAAAACTCTTAAAATTACGTTGTAAGATGGTGAACCGGCAATGCACACCATTGGTGTCAACGACTGTAAGTAATTTCATCTTTACAAAAAGATAAATTACGAGTATGGGGATTATTCCTGCTATCAGGGTTGTCCATGCTGCTCCGGGTTCTTTTTGAAAAAGTTCATCTATAAAGATATAGCGTATGATCATGTATAACCAGACAACTACAGCTAGAACCATAATAATTATGATCCAGGCCTGTCTGAATTTTTGTTCCTCTTTAAATAATGTTCTGCTCATGGTTTTTCTGATTTAAATTGTAAAGCAGAGCGCAAATCTGCACCGGTCGGATCCTGGAAAACCTGAAGATCAAAGAATGGTATGACAGCAAGGATATGGTCAAAAATGTCAGATTGTATGTCTTCATATTGTGCCCATGCCTGAACTTTACTAAATACGTATATTTCTATTGGTAATCCTTTGTCTGTGGGTTGTAACTGCCTTACCAGAAAGGTCATTCCGGTATTGATTTTATTATGTCTGTTCAGATACCCTTTAAGGTATGCCCGGAATATCCCGATATTTGTTTGTCGCCTTCCATTTACCAGAATGGTGTTATCAATATTGTATGTTTTATTGTATTCCTCTATCTCATTTTCAGTGGTTTCAACGTATTCTGATATATTTTGGAACTTTAAAAAGCGTTCAAGCATTTCTGGTGTACAAAATTTGATGGAGTTCAGATCGATATTTATCGATCTTTTGATTCGTCTTCCGCCACTTTCTTCCATGCCCCGCCAGTTCTTGAAATAATCTGTTACAAGCGTATAGGTTGGTAATGTTGTGATGGTCTTATTCCAGTTTTGAACTTTGACAGTAGTCAGTGAAATGTCTATAACTGTACCGTCTGCACCGTATTTAGGCATCTCGATCCAATCGCCGATCTTGACCATGTTGTTGGCTGAGAGTTGAATCCCGCCGACAAAACCCAGGATGGGATCCTTGAAGATCAGCATCAGGACAGCAGAAAAGGCTCCAAATCCTGCAAGCCAGCCAAAATTATTTTTGCCTAATAAGATGGAAATTACAATCACTATTGCAAAGATGTATCCAATAATTTTGAGAACCTGTAAATAACCTTTTATGGGTTTTCCCTTAGATGATTCATATGATTCATAAATTTCATGAAATGCATTGATAAGTGAAAGAAAAACGCGAAGGGAAATAACGACCATGTACAGTGATGTCGCAATCTCAATAATGTTCGCAAGAACTTCAAATCGCCCGAGCAAAATTGGAGTCATGTAGTTGATTACCAAGGCAGGGGCCAGGTATGCAAGGCGGCGAAAAACTTTTTTTCTTACGAGGATATTGTCCCAGCTGGTTTTGGTGCGCATGGCAACTCTGTAGACTGTCCTGACAAGTATGTATTTTGTCAGATAATAGGAAATCATTGCAATAATGAGGATGAAGAACATTGTTATAAACATCGCCAGTAATTCCCTGAATAACACAGCCCAGCCTTCCGGAGTTCCCATTGATAAAAACAGTTCTTCCAGATAATCAAATAATTTGTTCATGCTTAATGGGTTTTATGCAAAAATAAAAAAAGTCCGCTGCGGTAGCGGACTTTTTTAAAATGATAATGTTATTTAATTAACAAGATTTTGTATTTCCTGGGAATATTTTTTGCGTATTTGATTTAGTTTTTCTATCGAAAAATCAACATCCTCATATATTCTTATGTAATCAACCATCCCTTCTTTCCTGTATATGGTTGCCAGGGCAGCATCAAAATTGGCGTCTTCCATATTGCGTTTGATCGACAAGGTCATTTTCTCAAAGTCATTCCATTCAAGTTTTCTGGGTAGTCGAAAGTACTTCATGGCAGGAACTTCTGCATCCTGCAATGTGCAATCTGTTATCGGATCCAGTAGGAAATATTTGAAGATCCGTATTCGGCCTTCGTATGGTTCGATTTTTTTTCCTGAATGAAATGAAATTCCTTCATCCTTAAAAAGCTTTAGCAAATCCGGAATCACATCGTAATTTTTAATGCCTTTTATCCTGACACATTGTGCCATTTCATTGAAAAGGGTTACAAAACCAGGAGATGCATCGAAAACTATATCGGTGTTCTTTTTGATTTCCTGAATGCCCCTGATAATAATTTCTTCAGAATATTTCCCTTTTAGCATGAAAAACACCGATTTGGGCTTATCTTCATCAGGAATGGTCGTTCCGTGATATCCGGGAAACGGATATAAAGATTCCAGCACCAAGTCACTGTAACCTACAGTGGTTAGGGTTTCCTTTTTTTCGATGTTGCCGATGCTTTCTATGATATGCTTTTCTTCCATAACTATTCTTTATGTTACTTTTATTGTTAAAAAATAACAAACAGGATTGGAAAAAAGTTTTATGAAATATGAAGAATTGTAAAAAATATCAGTCTTCCGGCGCAAACATAGGATCCCATGGTGGAAGCATTACTGGTTCTGTCTCCAGGATTTTGAGTGTTTGATCGTTGATGTATTTTTTATTTATTACCAACCGGAACATGTATTCGTCAAACCAGGAATCTGTCATCACCAGGAATCCTTTTTGTCCTTTTTCTCCCCAGCTGTTTTCCAGAAGCCATTTGTCAATGCTTCCATCTTCCAGGATGTTAACACCAACCAGGCTCATGCCATGTGAAGAACCACTTTCAAATGTTTCAATCCTTGCCTTTTTATCCATACCGAAAGTTACTCCAAAGAGGTCGTCATAATTGTAATTCTGAACATCCAGTACCCCATTATCCTTATCAAGCTGCTTCCCAACATCGCAGGAAAAATACATGGCCTCATTGTCTTTGATAGAAGCCGTGGCAAAAGGCTTTATTTCATCTATCGGGAGGTTGATGTATTTCCAGTTGCCTCCTTCCTGCATATGACGGTCATATTCAATTTCATAAAGCTTATAATAATCCCGTGTCGGATCATTCATAAACATCACATAGTTATTGAGGCTGACATTCAGAACTTCCTGGAAAAATGTCTTTGGTGTATACTCTCGGGTTTTACTGATGTTTCCGTCAGCATCTTCATATTGCCAGGTGAATTTCTGAGGTGGTTCACCAAGACAGAGTACCAGTATCCTGTATATATCAGAAAGCATTTGTACTTTCATATTGCTGATCACCATATCGCTAACCTCTGTTTGCATCATCATGCGAAGTTTTAAACCATCTTCCCTGAGCTTCCTTCTCAGAAGCCTTGACATCATCGATGTGTTTTCAGTGTTGGCACTCTCAGGCATTACTTCTGCAGGCACCAGCCCATATTTTTGAACAATGTCAACGACCCCTGTCCATTGGCCTCCATCACCAACCGGATGTTTAAAAAGCCATTCAACAGTTTTATCATCCATGGGCTTATTGGCTGTTGCAATTATGGTTTCCAGGAAGAGATTGGATTTTTCAAACTGGTCCCAAAAGAAAGAGTAAGTTTGGGAAAATTCGAAATCTTTCAGGTTGTACTTTTCTATAACCTTTATCCTTAGCATATTCATGCCGGTAAAGAGCCAGCATCTTCCTGAAGACTTTTGGTCACTGATACCTTTTATGTCAATTTTATCAGAAAAATAGGAATTAACTTTTCCAAGGTTGTCTCTGCTCAAAGCAAGCTTTTTTATGTCATTATTGGAAATGGCATTCATCAATGCTTTTGTCTCACCATCCACTTTTACGGATGTCCTGATTTTTTCCAGGGTTGAATGATCGATGGATCCTTCCTGTGCAACAGATATTTTCAGGAATCCAAACAGCAATATAAAAAAGAAGCAGGTTGTAATTTTATGCATAATGATGTTGGTATTAAACATTAGTTTTTATTATTTGTTGAAGATCATATTAAAGGTGTAAAAATATAAATTTTTAGTCTCATAACCTGATACATCAAGTAAGCTATTATTTAAAACATGCTTAAATAATTGTAATATCTTTGTAGATTATTAGGAGACGCTAGTTTTAATGATAAAATTTTAGAATTATGGATTTTGATCTTATTGTCATAGGAAGTGGTCCGGGCGGATATGTTGCAGCTATCAGGGCCAGCCAGTTAGGAATGAAAACTGCTGTCGTGGAAAAAGCTGAACTCGGTGGAGTATGTTTGAACTGGGGATGTATTCCTACAAAGGCCTTGTTAAAAAGTGCGCAGGTTTATGAATATGCAAAAAATGCCCGGGACTATGGAGTTAATATTGCAGGTGATGTCACAGCTGATTTTGAAGGGATGGTAAAAAGAAGCAGGGGTGTTGCAGAAAACATGAGTAAGGGAATACAGTTTCTATTTAAGAAAAACAAAATTGAGCATCTTTCGGGTTTTGGGAAAGTATTGTCAGGTAAAAAGGTTGAGGTTACTGATGCCGAAGACAATAAGAAAACATATACAGCAAAGAATATTTTAATTGCTACAGGGGCCCGCTCAAGGGAATTGCCAAATCTTAAGATCGATGGCAAAAAGATCATTGGATACCGTGAAGCCATGGTATTGCCGAAAAAGCCTGATTCTATGGTAATTGTTGGTTCCGGAGCCATTGGATCTGAATTTGCTTATTTTTATAATGCAATAGGAACCAAAGTCACCCTTGTTGAGCTACTACCCCATGTCGTGCCACTGGAGGATGAAGAAGTATCAAAGCAACTTGAGCGTTCTTTCAAAAAGTCAGGTATTAAAATTATGACCAATGCTTCTGTTGAATCTGTTGATACCAAAGGTAAAATGTGCAAGGTCAAAGTAAAAACCAAAAAGGGAGAAGAAACGGTTGAGGCTGATGTGGTACTTTCAGCGGTTGGGGTGGCGACAAACCTGGAAGGACTGGGTTTGGATGATGTAGGAATTGAAACAGAAAAAGGGAAAGTAAAGGTAGACGATTATTACAAAACCACTGCTGATGGATATTATGCCATCGGTGATATAGTGCACGGACCGGCGCTTGCGCATATGGCTTCACATGAAGGAATAACATGTGTTGAAAAAATGGCAGGCCTTGATCCTGAGCCCATCGATTACGGAAATGTTCCTGCATGCACATATACACATCCTGAAGTGGCTTCAGTTGGTATGACAGAAAAAGAAGCCAAAGAGGCAGGGTATGATATCAAGGTTGGTAAGTTTCCATATTCTGCTTCTGGTAAAGCCAGCGCAGCAGGTAATAAAGAGGGATTTGTTAAGGTGATCTTCGATGCAAAATACGGAGAATGGCTTGGTTGTCATATGATCGGCGACAACGTAACAGAGATGATTGCAGAAGCGGTCACAGCAAGGAAACTTGAGACTACCGGTGAGGAGATCATCAAATCCATCCACCCTCATCCAACTATGTCGGAAGCTGTGATGGAAGCTGTTGCTGCTGCCTATGGTGAGGTTATTCACATTTGATGCTTGTCTTTAAACCCAATCAGATCATGGACTTTATCCCAACCAATATAGAAGGACTTTTGATCATCAAACCCCGGGTTTTCGAAGACCCACGGGGTTATTTTTTTGAGTCATACAACAAAAATGTTTTCCATGAAAATGGTATCAGCGTTTTGTTTGACCAGGATAATGAATCCAGATCACAAAAAAATGTATTGAGGGGATTACATTTTCAGTCCCCTCCTTATGAACAGGGTAAGTTGGTCAGGGTGCTTCAGGGTTCCGTGCTGGATGTGGCTGTTGATATTCGCAAAGACTCTTCTACTTATGGAAAATGGAATGCTGTTTTATTGAGTTCAGAGAACAAGCTGATGTACTGGATGCCTCCTGGTTTTGCGCATGGTTTTTTGTCATTGGAGGATGGGACCATTTTTTCTTATAAATGTACAAATGTTTACGATAAAGAATCTGAGGGCAGCGTTCTCTGGAATGACCCGGATCTTGCAATCGAATGGGGAATAAAGGAACCATTGCTTTCAGATAAAGACCAGGAAGCGCCGCTTTTTAAAGACTTTAAGAGCCCATTTTAATTGGGCTGAACGGATAAAATCTGCCAGATCACTATGAAAAAAGCCTATTATTTTCTATTCTTCCTTATAATTCTTACAGGAATAATCTTATGCCTGAATTGTTCCAGGAAAACCAGCACTTCAGGACTGGAATATAAGGAGGGGATGCAGGGACATTATAGAGTGTCTCCTGCTGAGCTGCCATCCAGGGCAGAATTTGCCGGGGAAAAGGTTCCACTGAAGATTTTTTATGTCCGGGAAAGCCTGGACCGCGAGATGATCGTAAACATGTACTGGCATACCTCCACCATGTTATTGCTGAAAAGGTCGAATCGCTGGTTTCCTGTCATAGAGCCCATCCTGGAGAAAAATAATATCCCCGGTGATTTTAAATATCTTGCCCTTATTGAGAGCGGTTTGATGCAGGTTGTCTCACCTTCAGGGGCCACTGGTTTCTGGCAGTTTTTAAAAGGAACTGCCAAGGATTACGATCTGGAGGTCAATGATGAAGTCGATGAAAGATATCATGTGATCAAATCCACTGAGGCAGCCTGTCGATACTTAAAAGACAGTTATGAGATCTTTGGTAACTGGACCCTGGTTGCTGCATCATATAATGCCGGAAAGAGCAGGATCAAGGAAGAGCTTTTGGAACAAAAAGTTGATAATTACTATGATCTTTATTTGAATGAGGAAACATCCAGGTATGTATTCAGGATCATTGCCATCAAAACTATTTTTACCAATCCCGAGAAATACGGATTTTTTCTTAACAAGGATGACCTCTATGAACCTGTTCCTATGCGGGAAATTGTTGTCACAGGTAAGGTGGATGACCTCAGGGAATTTTCAACACAAAATGGTACTACCTATAAAATCCTTAAAAGCTTAAATCCATGGCTGCGGAAGCCTTATCTTACAAACAAAGAACAACGGCCCTACACGGTTTTTTTTCCTGAAAAAGGATATATCCCCCGGGTAAATATCGACAAAGTCTCCAAAAGATTTTTTGAGCCGGGTTCAAAAAAGGATCCTGAAACCGCTATCCATTAAACATTTATCTTTGTGCGGCTATGAGAGATGATCAGATGCGTGTGCCGGAACAAAATAAGAAGCTGGAAGTCATTGGTGCCAGGGTCCATAACCTTCAAAATATTGACTTAAGCATCCCTCGCTACCAGTTGGTGGTTTTTACCGGACTGAGTGGAAGTGGAAAGTCATCTCTGGCTTTTGATACCATATATGCTGAAGGACAAAGGAGATACATGGAAACCTTATCTTCTTACGCCAGGCAATTCATTGGTGACCTGGAAAGGCCCGATGTTGATAAGATTACAGGATTAAGCCCTGTCGTATCGATAGAACAAAAATCGGTAAGCAAGAATCCCAGGTCAACGGTTGGCACCATCACGGAGATATATGACTTCCTGCGCTTGCTTTTTGCCAGGATTGGGGATGCATATTCTTATAAAACTGGTGAAAAAATGGTCAGGTATTCTGAGTCACAGATCCTGGAATTGATCTGGAATAATTTTCAGGACAGGCGGGTCATGGTACTGGCGCCACTGGTGAAGGGCAGAAAAGGTCACTACAGGGAGCTCTTTGAAAACTTCAGGAAACAGGGATATACAAAAGTAAGAGTAGATGGTGAAATGAGGGAAATGGAATTTGGCTTGCAACTAGACCGCTATAAGATCCATGATATTGAGCTGGTGGTTGACAGGATCCTGGTTTCTGATGATGAATCAAAAAAAGGAAGGATAGAACGAGCGCTTCAAACAGCCTTAAAGCATGGCAAGAACAGTTTGATGATCCTGGATGAAAATTCTGGTGACGTAAAGCATTACAGCCGTTTGTTGATGTGCCCTGCTTCAGGAATCGCATATAATGAACCTGAACCCAATACTTTTTCCTTTAACTCCCCTTATGGAGCATGTTC
This sequence comes from Bacteroidales bacterium, assembly GCA_018401355.1. Lineage (GTDB taxonomy): Bacteria > Bacteroidota > Bacteroidia > Bacteroidales > B18-G4 > M55B132. The sequence goes on along the minus strand of JAGYLD010000006.1, from coordinate 2,775 downwards.
AAAATGTAATGGGCTGGGAGAGGTCTCGGAAATTGACCTGAAGAAGATCATTCCACATAAAGGAAAAACCATCCGTAAAGGTGGAATAGCACCAATAGGCGAGTTCAGGAACAACTGGATCTTCCAGCAAATGGAAGCCATAGGCCATAAATATGGCTTTGACCTTGATACAGCCATTGAAGATATTCCTGAGGAGGCCATAAGCACAATTTTGTATGGCAGCAATGAGACTTTTCATGTGAAGAAAGAATATCTGGGAATTACCTCTACTTATTCGCTCAATTTTGAGGGTGTTATCAGTTTTATCACCAACCAGTTTGAAGATGCTTCTTCCAAAGGAGTGAAAAAGTGGGCTGCCAGCTTCATGAATAAGATCCCTTGTCCGGAATGCCATGGCGACCGCCTGAAAAAGGAATCCCTGCATTTTAAGATAGGGGAAAAGAATATAGCAGAGTTATCCAACATGGATCTGATCAAGCTCAGGGAATGGATGGACGAGCTTCCTGAAAAGCTGAATGAAAGAAAGCTTAGGATAGCAAGGGAGATCATCAGAGAGATACAAAACCGCCTGAAATTTTTGTTGGATGTTGGATTGAACTACCTGGCGCTGAACCGGTCAGCCAAAAGTTTAAGTGGCGGTGAATCACAAAGGATCAGGCTTGCAACACAAATAGGCTCCCAGCTTGTGGATGTTTTATATATCCTGGATGAACCTAGTATAGGGCTTCATCAACGGGATAACTCTCGTTTGATTGAAGCACTGAAAGATTTGCGCGACCTTGGTAATTCTGTGATCGTGGTTGAACATGACCGGGATATGATCGAGTCGGCTGATCACGTGGTGGACATTGGCCCCGGTGCAGGGCGCAATGGCGGTAACATTGTGGCCCAGGGTTCTCCAAAACAAATGAAGGATTGTGATACCATTACCTGTCAGTATTTATCTGGCAAAAAGGATATTCGTATCCCGCAGAAAAGGAGAAAAGGAAACGGAGCCAGGTTACATCTTTTTGGTGCAACAGGTAACAACCTTCAATCCGTGAATCTTACCCTTCCTCTTGGTACTTTTATTTGTGTTACCGGTGTGTCAGGCAGTGGTAAATCTACTTTAATTAATGAAACGCTATATCCCATTTTGAGCCAGAAGTTTTACAGGTCTGAAGCCAAACCATTGCCCTATACATCCATTGAGGGATTAAAGAATCTCGATAAAGTCATTGAAATAGACCAGTCACCGATCGGAAGGACGCCCCGCTCAAACCCTGCTACATACACCAAAGCATTCGATGAAATCAGGAAGCTGTTTCATCAGTTACCGGAAGCAAAGATCCGTGGGTATAAACCGGGCAGGTTCTCTTTTAATGTAAAGGGTGGGCGTTGTGAAACATGCAAAGGTGCAGGGGTGCGTGTAATCGAGATGAACTTTCTTCCGGATGTGTATGTAATGTGTGAAACCTGCCAGGGGAAAAGATATAACAGGGAAACTCTTGAAGTCAGGTACAAGGGAAAATCCATCAACGATGTGCTGAACATGACCATCAACCAGGCTGTGGAATTTTTCTCAGGGATACCCTCCATACTCCAAAAAATAAGGACATTGCAGGATGTGGGACTCGGTTATCTTACACTGGGTCAGCAGTCCACCACACTCTCAGGAGGAGAAGCACAAAGGGTTAAACTTGCCTCGGAACTGTCTAAACGTGATACTGGCAAAACCCTTTATATACTTGATGAACCTACAACAGGACTGCATTTTGAGGATGTAAAGGTACTTTTGGATGTGCTCGACCGTTTGGTTGATAAAGGAAATACGGTGCTTGTTATTGAGCATAACCTTGATGTTATTAAATTTGCTGATCACATCATTGACCTGGGGCCGGAAGGTGGTGTGAATGGTGGAGAGATCATTTGTCAGGGTAGCCCGGAAGAGATCATCCAGGATAAGAAAAGTTTTACAGCCCAACATCTCAGGAAAGCATTGGAATTTTCATCTAATATTCAATAATATGAACAACAAGGAAGAGGATAAAATCCGAAGCGCATTCAAAGCCAAGAACTGGAACGAGATTAAAACATATGATTCCTGGCAGATCTTTAAGATTATGTCGGAGTTTGTTGAAGGATTTGAGAAAATGTCTAAGATTGGACCATGTGTTTCTGTTTTTGGATCAGCCAGGACCAAACCCGGTGAAAAACATTATAAACTGGCTGAAGAGATTGCATATCTGATCACGAAAAAGGGTTTTGGTGTTATTTCAGGGGGTGGCCCGGGTATCATGGAAGCTGCAAATAAGGGCGCACACTTTTCCGGCGGTAAGTCTGTCGGGCTGAATATTAACCTGCCTTTTGAACAGGATGCCAATCCTTTTATCGATCCTGATAAACTGATCGACTTCGATTATTTCTTTGTAAGAAAAGTTATGTTTATGAAGTATTCCCAGGGATACATTGTGCTGCCCGGTGGTTTTGGAACACTGGATGAGCTTTTCGAGGCGATCACATTGATTCAGACAGCAAAACTGGTTCATTTTCCCATTGTGCTGGTTGACTCAAATTACTGGAAGGGTTTAATAGCCTGGGTAAAAGAAAAGCTTCTGGAAGAGGAAAAAATCAGTCCCGAAGACATGGATATTTTCAGGATGGTGGACACACCGGAAGAGGCGGTAGCTGTTATAGAAGAGTTCTATAACAAGTATGCGCTGAAACCGAACTTTTAATTCCGGATACCAGAATCCAGCATCCAATATCAACAGTAATCCAACCCAATAACCATAT
>JAGYLD010000059.1 GCA_018401355.1 Bacteroidales bacterium | reverse complement strand
CCCCCATAACAATTTCCATAGCTATCCATTCATTAATAACTTTTCAGAACGTTGCCACCTTTCGGTGCTGATCAACAGCAATAGTCTCGCATTTGCTATTCTTGATGACGACCTGAATAAATACATTCAGTTTGATTCCTTTGAATATCCCGAAGCCGATGGAAACAGCTTCAGTCATATTCCCGAATCGTTTTCAAATGAACTTGAAAAGCTGGAGCATCATACCAGGAAGTTTAAAAGCACCCGGGTTTTAATTGAAGCTCCGGGTTCAACGTTGGTACCTGACACACAATTCGATAACAACAATCTTGAGAAATACCTTTCCTTCTCCCACCATCCATGGTCAAACACCGATCTTGTTACGGGCAGCAACAAAATTGCATCCATCGAGGCCCACACAGTATTTTCTTATCCTGAACATATAAAAAATGCACTGGAAAAAGTCTTTAAAAATTACAACCTTTATCATCAATCCAGTACCATGATCAATGCCATCCTGGCCCTCAAAAACTCCAGGATCGGGAGACAAGTTTATATAAATATCAGGAAGTTTGATGGGGATATTCTTTTCATGGACGAAGGGAAACTAAGGCTTTTTAACACACTGATGTTTGATGAAAAGATCGACTTCGTGTATTATATTCTGGAAACCCTTCACCGCTTTCACCTCGACCCTGAGTTTACACGGGTTATGCTGATGGGACAGGTTAAAGAAAAGGAAGGCATTTACAACGATCTGTACAGATATATCAAAAACCTTTATATGGTCCCGAGAAATAGTCATTTTCAATACAGCCAGGTTTTTGAAAAGTTACCGTCACATTATTATTTCTCTTTCCTCAGCGTTCACAAGTGCGAATAATTGGCGGCATCCATAAAGGAAGAAGGCTAAACCCTCCTAAAAAGCTACCGGTGAGGCCAACCACAGACCTTGCAAAAGAAAGTCTGTTTAATATTTTAAACAATCGTATTGATTTTGAAGGATTAGATGTCCTAGATCTGTTCGCAGGAACAGGTAGTTTGTCTTTTGAATTTGCATCGCGCGGGGCTGCCATGGTTACAGCCATTGACATCAGTGCAAGAAACCTTCATTTCATAAGTGAAGCCGCTAAATCATTAAACATTACTTCCATCAAGACCGTCAGAGGCAATGTATTTAAGCTTATTCCAAAATTCTGCGTAAAATATGATGTAATATTCGCTGACCCACCATACGACCTCAAAGAGTTGCCCATGTTACCAGGTTTGATCCTTGGCGAGAACCTTCTTAAGAATGATGGAATGCTTATCCTGGAACATGATAACAGGCATGCATTTTCAGATACAGAGTATTTTCAGGAAGAAAGGCAGTATGGCAAAGTACATTTCTCCTTTTTCAAAAAATAAGGCCGGATAAAGACCCGGCCAATGTTTTACTGGTTCTTTTTAAATCAATATTCATCTTCGTGGAAGAAAAAATCATCCTTGGTGGGATAATCAGGCCAGATGTCCTCAATGCTTTCATAAACTTCACCTTCATCTTCAATTTCCCGAAGGTTTTCGATAACTTCCTGAGGAAGGCCTGACCTAATGCTATAATCTACCAGTTCGTCTTTTGTTGCTGGCCAAGGAGCGTCTTCCAACTTTGAAGCTAATTCGAGTGTCCAATACATAGGCTTCGCAAGTTAATTGTTTGCAAAAATAATCCATTTCCTCTAAAAGTCAAGGATAATTTTATTTTGAAAAAAAACCTTAAACCCTTGCATTCCAAGGGGTTTCAATTGCACTTAAATCTTTTGACAATTTTCGTGCAAGAACAAACAAATAATCTGACAACCTGTTCAAGTACTTTATGTTTAATTCTTCTACAGGATGCTGAACAGAAAGTTTGATAACAAGGCGTTCAGCGCGCCGGCAGATACATCTTGCAACATGGCAAAATGAAACAGTTGTATGCCCACCGGGTAAGACAAAATTTTTCAGGGGAGCAAGTTCTTCATTCATGGCATCAATTTCTTTCTCCAGCAAGGTAACATCGCCTTCTGCCAAACCAGGCAGATCCCTGTTTAGCGGTGCTCCAGGATCCTTCGCCAATTGGGATTCAATGGTAAACAAACGGTCCTGTACTTCAAGCAATATATCATGGTAATGATGATCAATATCCTGGTCCCTGATCAATCCTACAAATGAATTCAATTCATCGAGGGTACCGTAAGCTTCGATCCTTTCATGATACTTGGGTACTCTCGTACCTCCAATCAGGGAGGTCTCTCCTTTATCTCCCATTTTTGTATATATCTTCCACTCGTTATCCGCCATAATTAAAATTTTCAAGTTAATATCAGCCCAACCATTCAATACAATTCCTTGCTATGAAATAGAAATATGTAACTCGCCGGCCTAAAATATGCAAACAATATTTATGGGATTTTGTTTGGAAACAAAATGAATATTACTGTTAAAATTCCGGGATCAATCCTTGACTGGTTGCTTATAATAATCCATTAATCTGATGTTTTTATTTTTCTCATCAGAAGCAACATTACCATCCATCAACCTGATTATCCTGTGGGCATGCAGGGCAATATCCTCCTCGTGTGTCACAACTATGATAGTATTTCCTGCCTGGTGGATGGTTTCAAGCAGGCCCATGATCTCGATAGAAGTCTTAGAATCAAGATTTCCTGTTGGCTCATCTGCAAGTATGATGGAAGGTTGATTAACGAGGGCACGCGCAACTGCGACCCTTTGCCTTTGTCCGCCGGACAATTCATTGGGTTTATGGGTCATCCTGTCGGATAATCCCACGTCGCTTAATACCTTTTCGGCCTGCTCAATACGGCTGCTTTTATTAAATCCGGCGTATATGAGAGGAAGCATAACGTTTTCCAATGCAGTACTTCTTGGCAGCAAATTAAAGGTTTGAAAAATGAAGCCTATTTCTTTATTCCGGATCTCAGCAAGCTCATTATCAACCATTTTACTAACATCCTGATTATTGAGATAGTAATGTCCTGAGGTTGGAGTATCCAGACACCCGAGGATGTTCATCAATGTTGATTTGCCGGAGCCGGATGGGCCCATGAGGGCAACAAATTCATTCTTGCGAATTTCCAAAGAAATAGATCTTAAAGCACGCACAATTTCTGTTCCTACGTGAAAATTTCGGACTATGTCCACCAAACGAATAATCTCTTGATTCATATTAATTAATTAGGGGATAAACAAAAATAATATAATAATCAGAAACGCATTATATAATCCTGCTTGATTAATTCCTTTTTAAAAAAAACAATACCCATCCTATACAAATCCACTGTGACAGATACTTCAGAATACTTTTTTATGTGGGTCCATGCCTTTTCCATCTCCTGCGACCAGTAGATATCATCCAAAATTAAAACTCCATCATTTCCAATCAAAGGCAGGGTTTGTTCAAAGTATGAAACCGTAGGTTGATACCTGTGGTTGCCATCAATAAAAACAAGATCAAGGTTTCCTTTGGCTTCTTTCAACAACACTGGCAAAGCCTCATCAAACTTGCCCTGATATATTTTAATATTGCTGAGTCCGGTATCTTTAAAGTTTTCTCTTGCAATTCCTGCAGTACTCTTACAACCCTCAATAGTATGTGTAATGGCATCAGGATTGCCTGCGGCGAGATACATTGTACTAAATCCAAGAGATGTTCCAAGCTCAAGAATATTTGAAGGCTTAAAATATTTTGACATTCTGTACAACAACCTTCCGTATTTGAGATTAATGGCCGAATGTTTGATGATCTTTGAAATGGTCCTCGTACCGGAAAATGACAGTTCTCCCTCGTTGCCGGCTCCAAAATCATCCTGGGAAATAATGATACCAGAGGCCATTAATTTCTTTCTCCTCTTTTCAATTATCGAATAATCGCTGTATAAAGTCTTGTCTCTCAGCACATCATTTACAAAACCATATATAAATGGAGAATGAACACCAAAACGTCCTTTTGACTTAATGGCATAATTCAGGTATTTTTTTGCTTTATAAGTGTGGTTAATCATCGCTTATTGCAGAGCTATTTTATTCACATAAAAAACCATTCTTCGGTTACCTGAAAGTTTATTGTTCCTCACTTCCTGATATCCATAGCACAGAAAAAAATTATCATACCAATGGACAATTTTACTTCTCGCATCATTCAGCAACCTGTCGTTGTCATATTTTAATTTCAACTCAAGATCTTCATTATCAACTATGGTTTCATTCCCATCAAATATCATATACTCAATTTTGCCATTCTTGTTATAAAAGATCAGGTTATCTTCTCCATCATGGTGTATCTGCAAATACTGTTCCAGATCAAAAGTTTGAAGGTCCCAAAGCGCCATTTCATTGTCCCATAAAAGATTTCCATTCTTGTCAAAACTCACCACGATACCTGCAAAATACTTATATCCATCAAAAACAGTATAAGTTTGAGGAACCATCCTGCCATAATAATCATAATACATATCTGTTACCGTCCGGTATTCAGGATAAAAAGCCTCACAAGCAAGTATAAACTCATTTTGAACCTTCATCACCGGATGCAGTAAAACCTTGTAGTCCAGTGAAACTTCTTCTCCCCGCTTTTTTTGTTTTTCAGCCTTTTTACGGATGCGGATAACATCCCTTCCATCCATTGACTTATAAAGGTTCTCAAATTCCAGGAAATTATAAAAATTGATAAAAACTTGTTTGCCATCCCGGAACTTCGCCATAAAACAACCCGCGCTTTCAGGGAAATTGTCTTCATTATCACTGACTAACTCATTGGGAAACCAACTGTATGTTCCAACAACATACAGATCATTGCCTTCAGGAACAGGAAAAGCGTAGTTAATAAATTTATCTTCCAATACAGGATTAATTTCCATGATTTCATAAATCATTCCTTCTGTGCCTATTTTTACCACATATGCCTTGCTTTGTTTTTTCGACTCGAAACTATATACCATTACATACAGGTATGGATTTAAAGAATCAACCACTATGATCCCGGCAACATTCTGCCCCTGGATCTCTATGGGTTGTATCAAAAAGTCGCCTGAATACAAGTTAACGAATGCCAATCCTGCCTGATACTTTTTCTCAGTGAAGCTTATTACCGCGTTACCATTGTTAACCGCAAAACCACCAATCTTACTTTTTTCCGGGATAGTGGCATTAAGCAGCTTTATCCTGCTGTTCTTTAACCCAATACTTAATATTTGAAGATTGTTATCGTCTTTACCTTTCCTGCTTTCGATATGAAATAAAAGCATTAGCTCCTCGCCATCCTGGAAATAATCTACATACTTATAACCATCATCTAACAAAGTGTCCTTAATCCATACCTCTTCAAGTTGCTGTCCGAATAAAGCGAAATGCAAATTACGCATTCCATCAGAAACGATGTTTCCTTCATAGAAAACCACAACCCCCTGCTCCTGGCAAGGTATAAGTGTATATGTATCTTCTGACATCCTGGCATTCAACTCCAGCCTCAACACAGGAATGTCCTGGGCAGCAGAGAAGAAATGAAGAATTCCCGCGAAGAAAATAAAGTAAAAATATCTCATCAAAAACACCGGGATTTTAATAATAACCCTAAATAATTCCAGTTATTGGATTACATTGTAAAATTAAAACAAAAAAAGCTGCCTTTCATTGCGAAAGACAGCTTTACCCCTAAATTTATCTTTATTAGCGTACAATAAACTTTCTCGAATAAAAGCTTCCGTCAATGGTTGCTACATTGAAAATGTATACACCTGAATTCCAGCCTGAAACATTAATCTTTTTGTTCATATCAACATTATCATCAGACCATACCATTTCTCCATTGGATGAATAAATCCTTGCATGCCTGATGTCCATTCCCTGTGCTTGAATTGTTATAAAATCCTTTGCTGGGCTAGGGAGTACTTTCAAAACATTTTGATCTTTGGCATGACCAACGATTCCAACCAGTTCAGTGCCGGTTATCAGTATCTCATCAACTTCCCATGTAGCACTTTCACTATCCGTTGAAGTGTACTTAAATGCAACGTAGACTTCACTGCTGTTATATGAAGAGATATCGATATCGCCAGAATTTACCCATTCCCATCCTCCTGAAGAAAGGGTTCCGGTCAGGGGATTCCAATTAGCACTTGCAGGATCACCACCACCATCATAATCAGTTGAGATGAGAACTTCCAGTTCAGGGCCTGAATAATTCATGGCAGTATAAAATGAGAATATTTCATTTTCATATTCCTCCAGGTTCATAGATGGTGAAATCAACCAGTCCTCATTCACATTAGATCCTCCTTCGTAACCACTCACCCTGGCACAGGGACTATCACCTATTCCATAGTTATTATCCCTCTCCCATTCCTGGTTACCTGTCACACTGATTACGGACCAGTTTCCCCAGTCATTATCAAAGTTTTCAGACTCGATAACGGTCAGGTTGGCCGTTGTAGCATTGGCCTCCGGTGGCGTGCCGTCAGTTTTATAATCAATACCGGCCCCTCCGTTGGTATATGGAAAGATGGTAAAGAAATACTGCATATTTCCAACCAGGTTGGAAAAGGAACACATTTCTTCACCATATGCAATGTTCAAGGCACCGGTGCCATCACTAAGGTCTGTATCATCATCCACCGGTGTACCATCAACAGGTAATTGTATATTATCCTGATCACTTGCAAGAATAAGGTAGTTGGATGGCAATTGTGCTCCTGTAGCATCCGTCCATGTCAGATTTATGGTAATACCAACTGCATTGGCAGCAAAATCTGTAGGGTAATTATCCGGTTCCGGGTCTACGCCTGCCTGCTCAACAATGAAATCATCATAAAAAACAGATCCTCCTGACACATTATCCTGCTTGTAAACCCTCACTTCCAACCTGAATGCATCTGCAGTGGGAGGTGCTGTCAGTGTTGCTGTGAATTGTTGCCATCCGGGGTTATCCTCAGAGTATGTTGAAGGCCTCAGGATGTCTTCATGATCGGGCAAAGTAGATCCACCATTCAGCCAGTAAGACCATATTCTGGTCCTGGCCTCCGGGTCATTGTCATAATACCAGTAACTGATCTCATAATTCACACCTGCGGTAATGCCTTCTACTTCTTGTTGAAAATCCTTGGTACTGCTGGCAGAGGTATGCTGTGCAGAATAAGTACCTCCATGAACCGTTACATCCGATTGGCTGATATTTTCAGCCTTATCCCATGCCGTAGGCGTACTGGGGTCATCCCATGACTCAAGATCGCCGTTGGTCATAAGATTCTGGGCGCTTCCAAACAGAAACAATCCCATTATAAATGCGGAAAGTAAAATTATTTGCTTCATATCTATGTTGTTTAAATAAACAGGAAGAAGCCCTGTTGGCTGCTTCCCGTTTGTTAATTAAATATTATTCTATTTAATAATCATTTTCATCGTGCTGATTAGTCTACCGCTTTGATCATGTACACGTACATAGTATAAACCACTGTTTATCTCTTCCATGCTAACCTGTGATTTGCTTTCAGAAAGCCTTTCCTGATAAACCAACTCTCCAAGCATGGTGTAAACAGTTACATCAACCACAGCGTCAACAGACTTACTAATTACAAAGTTTCCATTATTAGGATTTGGATAGATCACTATATTACCATCGGCATTTATTTCCCCAATACCAACCGGCAATACATCTATATACTCTGTTTTAGTCGTTGTACTTTCTCCAAAGTCATTACTAACGGTCAGGGTAACATCATAAACATCTGGCGCAATATAGAGGATATCTCCGGGATCCTGCATCATTGAAGATGTGGGATCGCCCCCTTCAAAAGTCCATTCCCAGGATGTAGGATTTCCTGTTGATAAATCAGTGAATTGTATGGACTCACCCATCAAAATGGTTGTCTGGCTCGCTTCAAAATCACTTTCCGGTGGAAAATCAACGGAGATATAATTATTTCTTAAGAATGTACTGTCCCCATTTTCATTTGTCACGGTCAAGGTAACATTATATGTTCCCGCATCACTGTATGTGATGTCAGGAGGGGTTTGCAGATTGGAAGTTGCAGGGTCACCCCCTTCAAACACCCATTCCCAGGATGTAGGATTACCAAGGGAGAGGTCAACAAAAGTAGCCGTTCCGCCAACGGCAATTGTAGTATCTTCAGCCTCAAAGTAAGCTACCGGCAATACCATAGTACATCCTGCAAAAGGTGTGGCAAAAATGGAATCCCCGACTGCATTGACTGCGGCAAACTCAGTAGACGCGCTCCAGCTTGATGCCAGGGCATTGTCAAGATTAGGATTACAAAGGGTCAGTGAAGGCCCAAAGCCATCTGCAAGTGTATCCCAGGGCAATGCGTCGTCATAAACCACAGAATCAATCATCACACCATTATTATCAAGCAGAATAATATCTTCTCCTCCATTGCTTAATGCCCCTCCTGACCATTGGTATGCCGACATACCAAAAGTATTGGAGAAAGCCAGGGAATCAATACAAACCACAAAATAATCACCCGGATTAAGGGTGACATCCGGGAAGGTATAGGTTATTCCCTCTGAAAAACTATAATCAAGAAGGTTAATAGCATCTGCATCGTTGTTATACAATTCCAGGAATTCAAGGGAATCATTTCCTGATTCAGGAGGATTGTACATAATCTCTGTTATTACGATCTCAGCAGGATCATAAGGCTCAACAATAGAAAATATGTTATCACTATCATCAGACGGGCTTCCTGACAAATCCGTGATCCTGATCACATAATCATTACCCGGGTCAATTCCTGAATGGATAAACCAGCTCCATGTTCCCAGTGTAGAGCTCAGATTATATACCAGCAACTGACTTTCGCCCGATACCGTATCCACCAATTCTATCTGGATGTTTCCTGTATAACCATAAAGTTCTTCCCATACGACATCATAGCTGGAGCCGATTTCCCAAACTTCTCCTCCATTTGGAGAAATAACATGTATGGTTGGATCCGGAGGGAAATTTTCTGCTCCGGGTGTACCGCCGGTTTCTACAGAAGCATCCCAGCTCTCTGGCAATGAGTTGTCAAGGGATGGTGCAATCAATGAAAGTGACGGTCCATTACCATCCGGCTCTGTTGGCCATGGGTTGCTATCATCATATCCTACAAAGTCTGCCTGAATGCGCCCAAGGTTATAAAGGTTTACATCATCACCACCATTGTTCAGGCTCCAACTAACATCTGAGGTTCCGTCATAATCTGGTGTAAATGGAAAATTCCCTGCTGTTGCGATGGCTATGGTGAAATAATCATTTGCCCCTATTGATGTTCCTCCAGGAAGTGTCAATGGGGTGGCGCTTGGATTGTTATCCTGGATATACCATCCTGACAAATCCACAGGAGAAGATGTGTTGTTATACAATTCTATCCATTCCTCATCGTCACCAGGAGTGTTATACATAATCTCATTAATGACTATATCCTGAGGACCAGGACCATCTCCGGAAACCATGATATCATCTACTTCCCATGTGGCAGATTCTGAAGTATTCGAGTTATACTGAAATGCTATATAAACTGCAGTTCCATTGTAGGCAGACACATCAATATTTCCTGATGCAGCCCATTGCCAGCTACCGGAGGACATGGTATAAGAAAGTGTTGTCCACGTAGCTGTATATGGATCTCCGGCACCATCATAATCTGTAGATATTTTCACTTGCATATCCGGTCCGGAATAATTTTTTGCGTTGTAAAAAGTAAGGACCTCATTGGAATATGCATCGAAATTCATGGGAGGAGAAATAAGCCAGTCTTCATTTTCATTGCTGCCACTTTCATAACCACTCATCCTGGCACAGGCTGTTCCACCAATGCCGTAGGTATTGTCTCTGTCCCAAACCTGATCACCAAGAACGCTGATCTGTGTCCATGCACCCCAGCTAAGGTCATAGTCTTCATACATGATGACTGTAGATGTAGTGGCATCATCGGCTGGTGGAGTACCATCGGTTTTATAATCAATATTTGAGCCGGCATTGGTATAAGGAAATATCTTGAAATAATATGTAGTATTAGGCAATAATGCAGTAAAAGAATAATTTTCATTGCCCTGTAGAATGTTTTTTGCACCTGTTCCATCTGACAGATCTTCATCATCCGAAACCGGAGTGCCATCTACCGGTGCTGTAATATTATCCTGGTCACTGCCCAGGATAAGATATCCGGTGGGTAATTGTGTTCCTGTCGCATCCGTCCAGGTCAAGTCAATATTAACACCTGCAGATGCAGCTGTAAAATTTGTCGGATAATTCGTTGGCTCCGGTAAAACAGAGCCTCCAAAAGATTGCGCATCGTTAAGGTTTCCAAATGTAGCAGTAACAGGACCTGTCCATAGAAAATCAGCATACTGTGTTCCGGTACCGGTTAGCTGTAATGATTCACCGATTGGAGTGCTACTTGACTCTGATACTCCAATATCAGTGGATGTCAATCCATTGGCAGGACCTTCAGTTGCTGTAAAAGTACCTTCATAGCTAAGAAACTGTCCTGAGATCAAGGTCCCCTGGTAACTCAGGGCCATTCCGTCAGGACCGTTTTGAATTCCATTGGTAGGATATACATAATGGTATATGGTAAAACCATTGCTTGTTATACCGGTAGTAAACTGATCAAGCGTTTTGGTATCGTAAATCACACCGCCATTACCGTTATAAAGGTCTACCTGAAAGTCTGCCAGGTTGTAGGTTCCTGGATTCTCAATCACCACTTCAATACTTTCATCCTGGTCAGTTCCGGAATTGTCGTAGTGAATTTCATTGAACCATGCATTTTGGGCCAGGGCAGCAGTCGCCAAAGCCATAACAAATAAGATAAGGGTAAATTTTTCATGATATGAGTATTATTAAAAAATTAGAATTTATGGTACAAAAAGTGTGAATAAATAATATTTCTTATGATTTTATCAGGTTTGAGAAAATCTATTAGCTTTTGGTTGAAAAAAGGGAGGCAAAAAATCACCTCCCTTTTAAATCATTCAAAATCAAAATATTTATTTGACTTCTTCAAAGTCGACATCGGTTACTTCATCATCATCTCCCCCTTTTTTCTGCTGATCTTGCTGAGGATCTTCCTGTGTTTGACCACCTGCATTGGGATCTCCTCCTTGTTGCTCGGCACTCTTGTACATGTCGGCACTTGCTGCCTGCCATGCAGCATTGAGCTTTTCTGATGCGGCATCAATGCGGGCAATGTCCTGCACTTTATGTGCTTCCTTCAACTCATTCAATGTGGTTTCAATTTCCGACTTTTTGTCAGCAGGCAGTTTATCCCCATATTCCTTCATTTGCTTTTCTGTCTGGAAAATAAGGGCATCTGCTGTGTTGAGTTTATCAATCTTTTCTTTTTCCTTGCGGTCAGCTTCAGCATTTTGCTCCGCTTCGTTCTTCATCTTTTCAATCTCCTGCTCTGTCAAGCCTGATGAAGCTTCAATCCTGATCTGCTGTGATTTTCCAGTACCTTTATCTTTGGCAGATACATTAAGGATACCGTTCGAGTCAATATCAAAGGTTACTTCGATCTGCGGTACTCCCCTTGGAGCTGGCGGGATTCCATCAAGGTGGAACCTTCCGATGCTCTTATTGTCTTTTGCCATAGGCCTTTCCCCCTGAAGAATATGTATCTCCACTGAAGGCTGATTATCTGCAGCTGTAGAGAATATTTCAGATTTCTTGGTTGGGATTGTGGTATTGGCTTCTATCAATTTGGTAAACACACCGCCAAGGGTTTCAATACCCAGGGATAGCGGTGTTACATCAAGCAAAAGAACATCTTTTACGTCTCCTGAAAGCACACCACCCTGAATGGCAGCACCTATGGCCACAACTTCATCAGGATTTACACCTTTTGAGGGGTCTTTACCAAAGAATTCTTTAACAACCGTCTGTATCATCGGCATCCTGGTAGATCCACCTACCAGTATCACCTCATCAATATCAGCAGCTGTCATTCCTGCATCTTTTAATGCCAGTTTACATGGTTCAATGGTAGCCTGAACATACTTGTCAACCAACTGTTCAAATTTTGAACGGCTTAATTTTTTAACAAGGTGCTTGGGAATACCATCTACGGGCATAATATAAGGCAGGTTGATCTCAGTTTCTGTAGAACTGGATAACTCGATCTTTGCTTTTTCAGAAGCTTCCTTCAGACGCTGCATGGCCATAGAGTCCTTCTTAAGATCAATTCCTTCGTCTTTAAGAAACTCATCCGCCAACCATTGTATGATGGCATCGTCAAAATCATCACCTCCAAGATGCGTATTTCCATTGGTGGATTTTACTTCAAACACACCATCACCAAGTTCCAGGATGGAAATGTCGAATGTACCGCCTCCAAGGTCATATACTGCTATCTTTATATCTTTTGTCTTTTTGTCCAACCCATAGGCAAGTGCAGCAGCGGTTGGCTCATTAATAATCCTGCGGACTTTCAGACCTGCAATCTCTCCGGCTTCTTTTGTGGCCTGACGTTGCGAATCGCTGAAATAAGCAGGCACTGTGATAACCGCCTCATCAACAGTTTGTCCCAGATAATCTTCTGCTGTCTTCTTCATCTTCTGAAGAACAATGGCAGAAATCTCCTGGGGTGTATATAAACGGTCTCCAATTTTTACCCTTGGTGTATCATTATCTCCCTTGTCAACTTTGTAAGGGACCCTTGAAATTTCCGTCTTTACTTGTTCATAGGTTTCTCCCATGAACCTTTTAATGCTGTATACTGTTCTCTCTGGGTTTGTAATGGCCTGTCTTTTAGCAGGATCACCAACCTTTCGCTCACCATTGTCAGTGAAAGCAACGATAGATGGGGTCGTTCTTCTACCCTCACTGTTGGGGATTACAACCGGTTCGCTTCCTTCCATAACAGCTACACATGAATTGGTTGTTCCGAGGTCTATTCCAATAATTTTTCCCATTTCGTATTGTTTTTTAGTGATCGATAATTTTGTTCTTCCTTGTTCAAGTATTATGCCATCTTTAATTTAATGGTCATTTCAGTAAAATCTAAGCTGATAGAAAAACAAAGACGAAATACATTTGGCGCTGTAAAAGACTGATCAAATGAGCATTACACAAAACCAGTTATATTGTCACCTGTAAATGACAAACCTTCACCTATAACAAATATGACAAAACGGCAGTAAATTGCTCCTAATCTTCAGGAAGGTATTCAAATTTCGCTCCCGGAACCTTTGACAGATTGTTTCGTGTATCTTGGCCCAAATTCTTATGCAAAGTATCTCGCGTACGGCTTGAAAATATCCCATAGCCATTGGTGATATTAGAATAATCCGGCCTGTACTCCACCACACTCTGTGTTGGCTGATTGGCATCAATATATATTGACAAGTCTTCAGCCGCAGCACTGACACTGTATATTACATATTTGGGCAACCGCTTGACAACCTTAGATTCTTTCTGGGCATCTGTATATGGAACAAGACCCTGGACTACAGTATAAAAAAGATCATTGGAGTATTGGATTTCCATCTCAAAGACTGGCTGAACATTTCTTTTCAGATTGAACCACTCGATGGTCCTATCGGTAGTATCTCCATCAGACCAAACCTCCCAAAACAAGAATAAGATTTTTGCTTCATACTTTTCTGCATTTTCAGTAATTTCCCAAACAATTTCCTGCTCAGAACCGGGTTTATAATTGATTTCTGGAAGAATTTGTGATGGTGGAGGCTTTTTCAAATTAAAACCCTCAACAATATCTGTTGAACTTGTGACAATATTGCCTTCCGCATTGACATAAAGCTCATACTTATAATTATCCCCAAATTCAATGGGAGTTAAGGAATAGTAAACATAGGGGTTAAGTTTCTCAAAAACAATGTCTTCTCCCTGCTGCTGACTTCCTTCAAACTGCTTAATCCTAACATCCAGATCTTCTTTGTATTGGGTACAATCTGCAATAAGAATGTTTGCATACGCATCTCCTCCCAGGAAAGCCTTATTGATACGGATATAGGTAGTATCTGCTGTGGGATCAAGTAATCCGTAAACAATGGTAATATTTTGATAATCGGCATCGAGATCAAGGTCATCTTCACAAGAAAATGTGAATGCTATCAGGGCCAGAAGTAAGAGGGGTATCAGTATTCTTTTCATCGAAATAAGTATTACATCGCAAAAGTAATTATAAAATATGAAAACATCTTCAAGCCTTATCAAAATCCGCAAGAATTTACAGGCTAACAGCGCATAAAGATTTTTACCTTAATTTTGTAAACTCATTTACTAATACATTTATTATATAAACATGGCTCCAAAAAGCAATTATACAAAAATCACCACGCATGTGCTCCAGGAAATGAAACTCAAAGGTGAGAAGATATCCATGCTGACAGCCTATGATTTTTCCATGGCCAGGCTTCTGGACGAGGCCGGGGTTGATGTAATTCTGGTTGGAGATTCAGCCTCCAACGTGATGGCAGGACATACCACAACCCTTCCGATCACCCTGAATGAGATGATCTATCATGCTTCCTCCGTTATGCGGGCTGTCAAAAGAGCACTGGTGGTGGTTGACCTTCCTTTCGGAACATATCAGGGCGATTCGAAGGAAGCTCTTATCTCTGCTATCCGTATTATGAAAGAATCCGGAGCCAATGCGGTGAAGCTTGAAGGAGGACAGGAAGTCCTGGAATCTATTGTAAGAATCCTTTCGGCAGGAATTCCGGTAATGGGGCACCTTGGCCTTACACCACAGTCCATTCATAAATTCGGCACATATGTGGTGAGGGCAACGGAAGACGCAGAAGCAAAAAAGCTCATTGAAGATGCACATTTGCTGGAAAAATCCGGTTGTTTTTCCATCATCCTGGAAAAAATACCCGCCAAACTAGCTGCTACCGTGACTGACGAAATAAAAATACCCATCATTGGCATAGGTGCCGGGGCAAATGTTGACGGACAGGTACTGGTACTGCACGATATGCTGGGAATCACTCAGAAATTCTCACCACGTTTCCTTCGCCGCTATCACAACCTCAGCGAAGAGATCAAGGGTTCTGTAAGGGCATATATCAAAGATGTTAAAGACCTTGACTTTCCCAATGAAAGGGAACAATACTAAGGTTAATGTCTGGTGATCAAAAAATATTCCAGGAAAGCAACATCCTCTACGAAGACAACCACCTGATCATCGTCAACAAAAAACCTTCGGAGATCGTCCAGGGGGATAAAACAGGCGATACACCCCTCAGTGAAAAGATCAAGGACTTCCTGAAACGTA
>JAGYLD010000058.1 GCA_018401355.1 Bacteroidales bacterium | reverse complement strand
TCAACTGAAGAAAAACTATCTGTGGAAATTTCAGTTTCCTGTCCATGAAGATAAGAAAAAGAAATACAGAAAACTATAATAATATGTAATGTTAGATTTTTCATTGTTTCGCTTTTTCCTGGGTTAAATGGAAAAGATGCTACAAAGTAACAACATAAAAATGCCTTTGTCAATAAGTAATTTTACCACAGAATGCTTAAATGCTAAAGGAAATCGAAGAAATGGGGTAGGGAAAATACGCAAAATATACAATTAGAAGCTAAGTATTGCCAGGTTATGATTGTTACGTATAATGTTGATGGACTGATTGTTATCCGTATCTTTTGACATCAACAGCTTGTTTATCGCTTCCAACAAATCATCATATTCAAAAGGTTTGCACAGGTACTCATCCGCACCAAGGTTAAGGCCATATTCTATTTCATTTTCTTTAACCTTACCGGATAAATATATAAATGGTATGCTGGCTGTTTTGTTTCCGCTTTTCAGGATCCGTAGCACATCATAACCGTTAATCCTGGTCATGACTATGTCACAGATAATCAGGTCAGGCATTTCTGAAAAAGCAATGCGGATGGCTGAGTCTCCGTCACTGGCGGTAATAACATTATAGCCTTCAATCTGTAAAAGATTGCTCAGGGTCTTAACAAGGCCCAGGTCATCTTCAATGACAAGTATTCTTTTGGGCGTATTTTTAGAAGACGCAGACATTGGGGTAATAGATTTGGGTTAGATTAACTGTTACCTTTCTAAAGTACAAAAGAAATACAAATGTGAGGTAAAAGCAATGGGTATTTTCACGGATTTAATCCATGAAATTAGCTAATGTTCTGACTTTCAGGAAATGTTAAATTTCTATTAAGTTATTTTTAATGGCGTAAATGATGACCTCGACAATGTTTTTCGAATTGGTTTTTGCCATCAGATTGGCGCGGTGTTTCTCAACTGTCCGGTCGGAAATAAACAATTCATCGGCTATTTGTTTGATCGGAAATCCTTTACAAGCAAGCAACAACACTTCCTTTTCCCTTTTTGATAATTCAACCGGGTCCCCGTTCTGGGCTTGGTTGGCCTGGCTGTACGACTGATACACCTGTTTAAGCTGGCTGACAAGTTCTGCTGAAACATCACTTGTATTTTCAGCAAGGTAATCTGAAATTTTTCTCAATTCCTTTTTTATTTCATCTTCATCGAGAGCATTGCTTGATTTATTTTGGATTTCCCGCTCTTCAACGATAACACCTATTATATTTGGCTTGCCTTTAATGGATATCCCTTTTTGCAGAAAAATGGTAACATCTTCAGTCCCACCTTCTTTCCTGATGACCTGAACCTTAAAGGATCCTGAGTCTTCAATGCCTTTCAATATCTTGGCCAGTTCACCTTTAACCTTATCCTGATCGCGCCCGGTAATGATATCAGGCAAATTTTTATCAGCAACATCCTCTTTTGTATAGCCTATTGTTTTTGTAAAACTGGGGCTGATATCCACAAAACCAATCTCATTGGTTATAAAAATGGCATTGGGAGATATATTAACGAGGGCCTGGAAATTTTTCCTGCTCATATCCAGGAATTTATCATACTTGGCCAATCTTGTTTTTATTGAACCCAGCAGTTCATCATTCTGAAATGGTTTTACAATATAATCATCCGCACCCAGTTGCAGGCCCAATCTGATATCATCCAGTTCCGATCTTCCGGTCAGGAAGATAAATGGTATCATTGAAGTGATAGAGCTTTCTTTTAAAATCTTAAACACCTGATAACCATCAATATCCGACATTCCAATGTCGCACAAAATAAGGTCAGGGACCAGTTCAAATGCTTTTTGGATACCAATTGACCCGTTCTCAGCAGCATAGGAATCGTATATACCCTGCAGTTTCAGCAGATTGGTGATTGCTTTGGAAAGATGATGATCATCCTCGATGACGAGAATGGTCTTTTTATGGTTCTGATCGTTCATATGGAATTGTTACTATTGCTTCGGTACCATTATCCAGGCGGCTCTTAATACTGATTTTACCATTTAATACATCAACACAACGCTTAACAATTGAAAGCCCCAGGCCTGTTCCTTTGATCTCTTTTGTATTGGTACCTCGGTAAAATGACTCGAAAATCTGGTTCAATTCTTCTTCAGGTATACCAATACCCTGATCCTTCACCCTGAATTCAATCTTCCCATTTTTATTCATGGCATTGAATTCAACCTTTTTCTCCCCGGGAGAAAATTTCAACGCATTAATGATCAAATTGGATAGAATATGATGCAACAGCTTTTTATCCATTTTGACCAGTTTTTCCCGGATATCAAAATTAGTTAAAATTCTACCACTATAATCATCAATGGAATTTATTTCTGTCGCAATTTTTTTACATTCAACTTCAAGATCAATATCCTGCATATCAAAACCGAGCACCCCTTTGTTCGATTGATTCAGCAAAGTAAGATTATCCAATGTTTTGGAAAGTGAATGAATGGCCATGGTAGTCAGTTCAAAAGCATCATTCTGAATTCCTTCCTCGATATTGTATCTGAATTTCTTTAATAACTGAAGGTTGGAATATATTACAGAGATTGGGGTACGAAATTCATGGGAGATTGTTGAAATCACCTGTGATTTAAATTTATTCAGCTCAAGCTGCTTATTCAATTGTCTGGAATAATTTTCCTCCAGTTTTTTACGTCCCGTAATATTCCTTAAAGAAAAAATGACACCCAGAGGTTCTTTCTGTCGACTGCAATACACATTAGCAACTGATTCAACCCATATGATCTTTCCTGCTGAATCAACAAACTTAAACTCGAAAATCCTGCAGAATTTTCCTGGTTTGTCATTATTAGTTATTGTAAACTGTATTTCTTTATAGTATTCCAAAACCTGTAAAAAACGCTCATAGGAAGATGCATCCAAAACCTTGTTTACAGAGAGTTCAAGGAATGCTTCCGGAGAATATCCCAGCAATGCTTTTATGGAATCGCTCACAAAGGATTGCTCGTCCACGGAGAATGGGACCATCCATATGACATCACCGATACTGCCGGATATTAAACCAGCGATATCATCCTTTTTCCTGATATTTTCAGCGTACTTTTCTGACAATACAGTACAGTTTTTAAGATTACAGGAAATGGCTTTTTGCAGTTATCTTATAATCTTTAAAAAGATAGCTACACCATTATACGATGTTTTTCAAAAAAAGATTTCATATTTTGCAACCTGGCAAAGATAATTTATTTTTAAAATTGATAAACATCCGTTTTACACTAATTGAATGAATATAACACTATTATTCCATAATAAACGTGCTGAAAAATTGAATATCCGATTCAAAAAACTACATTGTAACTTTTTTTACCTTAAGACGTCCATACATTATAGCAGGATTAAAACCACTAAATGACAACCAGGGAATTTAACAGGATGGTGGATCGATATGCAGATGACCTTTTCAGGTTTATCCTCAAAAACATTAAGGATAAAGAGAAAGCCAGAGACATTGTTCAGGATGCATTCGAAAAATTATGGATAAAATCCGATGCAGTATCTGCTTCAAAAGCAAAATCATATCTTTTTACCATCGGATACCATATTATGATAGATCAGATCCGAAAAGAAAAAAGAGCCCTGAATTATTCTGCAAACAAGGATATTGGCTACGAAGAACCAAAAGAGAACATCGACCTGCAACAAATTATTGACAATGCGCTGGAAAGGTTGCCGGAAATCCAAAAATCAGTTTTGTTGTTAAGGGATTATGAAGGCTATTCTTATCATGAAATAAGTCAGATTTGCCAGTTAACTGAATCCCAGGTAAAAGTTTATATATACAGGGCAAGGATTGCCATGAAAAATTATATTGGAAAATTAGAAACAGTTATATAGATAGTAGCGTGAACATTAACAGAAATAATTATGAGATATATTTCCTCGACCATCTGGAAGGAAACCTTCAACCGGATATGATGGCTGAGCTTGAATTATTTCTGGAAAACAATCCTGATCTAAAAGAGGAACTTGAGAATTTTGAGTTCATTTCCCTGAAAACCGAATCCAACAATGGACCAGGTTCAATTGAAACAGATTCGCTTAAATTTGAAGAAACTCCTAAGGGAATAATTATTTCTGAAAAGAATTTTGAATTGTTCTGCATTTCCTTTCTTGAAAATGATCTTGATGAAGATCAGATAACGGCATTTCAAAGCTTTTTATATAAAAACAAAAACCAACAAAAAGAATTCAAAAAATTCCGTGCAACCAAGCTAAAAAAGGATAATAGTATCATTTTTCCTGCTATAAAGGAAATAAAAAGAAAAAATTTTCAGGAAAAGATTCTTTCATTAAATCACCGTCCATACTTTATTATGGCTGCATCGATTTTGCTTTTGCTGGGAATTGCATTACCAATAATATTTCACAACTCCGGAAAACAAACATTTAATCCAGGGATTCAATCCCTCGATAAAGTGTCAAACATCACCATTGTCAGTATTACTTTGGATCGAAACATCAATATCCCGGAAAGAAACACGGACGCATATTCCGTTCGCCTCCCCCAGGCAGAACCACGGTATAAAATTTCTTCCATCCCTCCCCTGGTGGCAAAAGAAATTAATTACACAAGCATCGACATAAACTTACAGCTGAATCCTTATTATTTGGCTTTACCACAATACTTCTTTGCAGATATTCCTGATGAATTTTATGCAATCAACAAACCAAAGCAAAACAATCCGCCATTGAAAAGGGTTTTCAACAATCTTAAAGACAAAATCAAAAACGTTTTCTCCCCGGCTGATGAAATCATAGAATTTGCTGACAAGGAAAAAATCACCTTCTGGGATATTGCTGACAGTGGCATCAAAGGATATAACCTGCTCACGAACAATGACTACCAGCTAATCAGACAAGTAAATGAAGAAGGAAAAACAAAAACTGTCAGGATCGTAGATGCTTACGAAAATCATAACCCGCAAATGCAGCCATAAATCAGATTTCAAGTCAATTTATTTATTCTGTAACTAATGGAAGTACCGGAACGTCATAGAAGAAAACCAATAAAATATACATGTTATGATAAAGAAAAGACTAATGACAGCAATTTTATCCCTGATGATATTATGGTCTGCAAGCACAGCATTTTCTCAGGAAAATAAAAGGGAAGTAGTCAGGGAAAAAAGAACAGTTGAAACCTTTCATGGAATCAATGCCGGCAACATTTTTGAGATTTTTGTAACACAAGGATCGCCTGCCTCGCTGGAAATTGAGACCAACAGAAAATACATCGACAACATTGAGACAAAGGTAAAAAACGGCATACTATACCTTATCGGCCACTCATTAAGAAACCCCGGCAAATTGAATGTTTATATAACCACAGAAAAACTGACCGATGTAGAGCTCTCAGGAACGGCTGAACTTAAGGGAAAAAACACATTCAGGGAAGATAATCTATCCATAAAAACAAGTGGTGCGAGTGAGCTTTCTCTTGACATAGATGTTCAGGAGCTCACCATTGAACTATCAGGCGCTTCAGAAGCAAAACTCAGTGGAAAAGCCCGGATTGTAAACGCAACAAGCAGCGGGGCTTCTGAAATGTCAGCCAGCAAGCTCCATTCACAGGAAACCTATGCCAATAGCAGCGGAGCCTCAGAAATCCATGTAAATTCGTCCAAACTTCTGGAAGCAAATGTATCCGGAGCAAGCAACATCAGAAATTCGGGCAATGCCGTTAAAAACAATGAAGTAAAATACATCACCGATGAGCGGATAAGAGTCGAAAGAGATAACTGGGGTGACACTACCCATGTAAATGTTGCAGGTCTAGTCGTAGAAGTCGTTGAAGACGACTCAACTCAGGTTTCAATTGGAAGACATAAAATCATTGTGGATGAAGATGGAAATGTTAAATACAGGAAAACCAGGAACATGCGCTTCAACGGCCATTGGGCAGGTGTAGAAATCGGTGTCAACGGATACCTTACACCAGACTACAATATGAACTTCTCCAAAGAGGATGAATACCTTGATCTGAGGATGGAAAAATCCATCGTTATAAATATGAACATCTGGGACCAGAATTTTTCACTTTCACGAAACAATAAGTTTGGAGTATTAACAGGAATTGGGTTCAGCTCCCATAACTACCGGTTTAATAATCCAACCACCCTCACACCTGATTCTTCCAGGATCGTAGGATTTATTGACAAAGGGATCTCGGTCAGAAAATCCAAACTCGTGGTCAATTATGTGAATATTCCGCTGATATTTGAATTCCAGACAAATAAGTATTGTAAAACCAACAGTTTCCACATTGGTGTTGGAGCCGTATTTGGTATCCGGTTCTCCTCCCATACAAAAAAATATTATGATGAATTAAACAAAGAGTATACACTTACAAGGTACAACCCGGCTACAGGAAAATATGATGACGTATTCAAAACAACTTCACCAGGCTCATCCATAGCCAAAAATGCTGATGATTTCCATCTTAACCCTTTCAAGCTGTCTGGAACATTCAGGATTGGCTGGGGATTTGTGAACCTGTTTGCAAATTACTCCTTCACAACCTTGTTCAGAGAAAACAAAGGACCGGAGTTGTATCCCTATGAAGTAGGACTTTCCCTGGTTGGATGGTAAAACAATTATCAACCATTCCAATTGGAGGCTGCAATTTTATTGCAGTCTCTTTTTTTATTAATTTTGCATTCCTGTAAATAAACAGATTGACGTCATGAGCAAATGATTAAAACTTAATATATATGTCAGGTCACAATAAATGGTCGACAATCAAAAGAAAAAAAGGAGCGAATGATGCCAAACGTTCCAAGATGTTTTCCAAGATCATCAAGGAAATCAGAATTGCCGTTAAAGAATCAGGTTCTGATCCGGAAAGCAACCCAAGGCTGAGACTGGCCATTTCTAATGCCAAAGGTGCCAGTATGCCAAAAGACAATATTGCCCGTGCCATCAATGCAGGCAAAGATAAAGATGCTGCGGACTTCTCAGAAACCACTTATGAAGGATATCTTCCCAATGGCATAGCCGTGTTCATTGAATGTACAACAGATAACCTTCAGAGAACCGTCAGCAACATCCGGGCGATTTTTAATAAATATGGCGGCAACCTTGGAACCAACGGTTCTTTAAGCTTCCTCTTTGAAAGAAAAGGCATTTTCAGCATACCGCAGGAAGGCCTGGATGAGGAAGAATTTGAACTTGAAATGATCGATGCAGGTGCAGAAGATATCAGCGCTGAAGGTGGGTTCTTCTCAATCACAACGGCCATGGAAGATTTTGGTGCGATGATGAAAAAACTGGAGCAATTAAATATTGAACCGGAAAGCGCTGAACTACAAAGAATACCAAATGACACCATTAAACTTGATAATGAATCTGCACAAAAAATATTGAAGATCATCGAATTATTTGAAGAAGATGATGATGTTCAAAATGTGTTCCATAACCTGGAGATTACTGAGGAAATGATGGCAGACATGTAAGTCTGCTCCGGATTTTTCTTAAGATACAGAATACCTTACAACTTAATGATCAAGTTCAGGAGATTCCATATTTATCCTGCTTTAGCTGTTGCCCTGGCGACATGTATATTCCTTTCCTTTAACATTCACTCCCGTCATGGAAAATCCTGGAAATCTGAAATATATGCAGATAAAGCCGGTTATTATATATTCCTGCCGGCAACCTTCATCTACGGATTTAACACCTTGGATTTTCCCGGTAAAATTGACAGCATCACCGGCCATGGGTTCAAAATTGACACCGGTAAAAACAAAGTCGTTACAAAATATCCTGCTGGTGTATCCATATTGCAATCTCCATTTTTCCTGGCCACCCATGCCCTGGCAAAACCATTGGGGTATGAAAACGATGGATTTTCATTAATCTATTATAAAATGGTCAACATTGCGGCCATCAGCTACCTTATTGCAGGCATGTTTATGCTTTTCCTTTTTCTGAGATCCCGTTTCAGCATTAAAGGCTCAGTTCTGACGCTATTCATTCTCCTGGCAGGCACAAACCTATTCTATTACAGCCTGAATGACACCGGAATGTCACATGTGTACTCCTTTTTTGCATTTTCCGGTCTTTTTCTTTTTGCTCACAGGACCTCAAAAGGCACAGGCAAAAATTTCATCAATTTGTTTCTGGTTGGATTATTCATGGGCCTGATTATTGCTGTCAGACCTGTTAATTTTCTGATAATCCTTTTTATTTTTCTCTATTACAGCCAAGCAATTGCAAGGTTTATCATAAACACCAAACCCATTGTATCCATCAGATCACTCCTTACACTTATTGTTCCTGCTATATTTCTCATGATACCACAACTAATTTACAATCTATACTTAAGTGGAAGCCTGCTATACTATTCTTATGGAAACGAATCCTTCTCCAATTGGTATCAACCCAAAATATGGCAAATATGGTTTTCCACCAACAACGGACTCTTTACCTATAATCCTGTCTTAATCATAGCCATCATTGGAGCATCCATAATGATTTTCAGAAAAGAATATTCAGGATGGCTAATACTGTTGTTTTTTCTTTTCATCACGTATGTATTCAGTTCCTGGTGGTCGTGGTGGTACGGCTGCAGTTATGGGTCGAGGGTTTATGTTGAATATTTTGTATTGCTGAGTATCCCAATAGGGTATTCACTTGAAAAAACTTATACCATCAGGAACAGATTTTTAAGGATCTCTGTTTTTTCTTTAATCCTTATACTATGCCTGTATAATCTAAACCTTATTTACAAATTCCCAAATTGCTGGTTCTGGGGAAATTGGGATTGGGAAGCACTTTTCCGGTTGATGATTGGCAAGCATCCCCTATCAAAAGGTTTCAATTTATACTTGATATAAATTATTCCTTTCCACTCATTCAATCAATGCCCGGATTACAAACAAACACCTGAGCATCTTACTATCTGCATTTTAACACGCTTGATTATATTTACGGGATGAGCCTTAACATCACGCCATCCATTTTGATAATTTAAAAAAAATTGTAAATTTGGCTTGGTTAACAAATTAAATGTTAATTAATTAACAATCCAAAACCCAAACCATTCCTATGAAAAGAAAAATTACCTATCTGACTATCTTTCTTTTTATCGTGATTTCAACCTTTGCTCAGGAACCCGCAAAATTTGGTATTAAGTTCTCGGGTTTTGTTAAAACGGATATTTTCTGGGACTCACGTCAAACTGTTTCTGTACGGGAGGGGCATTTTTTGCTTTATCCGAAAAATGAGTTACTTGACAAAGACGGCAAAGACATTAATGCCAGGCCAAACTTCAACATGTTGTCTATCCAATCAAGGCTAACCGGAAAAATCACCGGACCTGATGCATTTGGTGCCAAAACATCCGGCGTTATCGAAGGTGCCTTTTTTGGTCATTCAGACGGGGACATCAATGGTTTCAGATTGCGTCATGCTTTTGTTAAGTTAAACTGGAAAAGCACCGAATTGCTGGTCGGGCAATACTGGCACCCCATGTTTATCACCCAAGCTTTTCCCGGAGTAGTATCATTTAATACGGGTGCGCCATTTCAACCCTTTTCCAGGAACCCTCAAATCCGTTTGTCGCAGAATCTGGGAAAATTCAGGATTATAGCTACGGCAATGTCTCAGTTGGATTTCCTGGATAACGGCCCTTACGGAGCATCTGCCCAATATTTAAGGAATTCGGCCATCCCGGAAGTCAACCTCCGCTTTGAATTCAAAAATACAAACGAAAACAGGGGATGTGAGCTACTTATCGGTTTAGGTGGTAATTATAAAATTTTAACACCGAGGCTTGTTTCAGACAGCAATTATAAAACTGATCAAACCGTTGGTGGTTACGCGGCTATGTTCTATGCAAAATGGAAAAATAAGCCGGTAACATTCAAGGTAGAAGCTATTTACGGTCAATTATCATACAACCTGGTTATGTTAGGTGGTTACGCTGTCAAGGAGAAAACAGATCCTTTGAAAGACTTCCAGGATTACGAGCCTGTAAATACACTTTCCGTATGGGGCGACCTCCACACCAATGGAAAAAAATGGCAGGTTGGTCTTTTCGGAGGATATTCAGCCAACATGGGCGCTGATGTTCAACTTGCAGGCCCATATTATTCTCGTGGCAGTAACATTGATTACTTATACAGGATATCACCACGATTTATATACAATACGGGTAAATTCAGAATAGCTCCGGAAGTTGATTACACAGTTGCAGCGTACGGAAAGACCGGATCAAAAGGAGAAGTTGAAGATTCAAAAGAAGTTGGCAACTGGCGATTTCTGTTAGGTGTATATTATTTCTTTTAAGAACCAAAGACCATACTCAAATATTATTAATTAAATGTTAAATCATATCCAAAACAAAACATTAAAACTTATGACAAAAAAAATTTCGAGTTTTGCTGAATATTTTCAGAAATACCAGGAAAGTGTAACTGATCCTGAAGGTTTCTGGGGAAAGATTGCAGAAGATTACAAATGGCAGAAGAAGTGGGATAAGGTATTGGACTGGACCTTTTCCGGACCAACCGCTCCCGACGTTAAATGGTTTATTAATGGTAAATTAAACATTACCGAAAACATTTTTGAGCGTCATTTGCCTGAAAGAAAAGACCAGGTTGCATTGATCTGGGAACCCAACGACCCAAAGGAAGATGTAGTAAAACTCACTTATGGTGAGCTTTTTGAAAAGGTTAAGCATTTTTCCAACGCATTACTTAAGCAGGGAATTAAAAAAGGTGACAGGGTAGCAATCTATCTTCCCATGGTCCCTGAGCTTCCAATAGCCATGCTGGCATGTGCCAGGATCGGAGCCATCCACTCGATAGTATTTGCAGGGTTTTCAGCTAACTCTCTTTCTGACAGGATCATAGATGCCGAATGCAATCTTGTCATCACTTCTGACGGAGCCTACAGGGGTGCCAAAAGCATCGGTTTGAAAAGCATCGTTGATGAGGCATTGCAAACCTGCCCTACTGTTGAGAAAGTGATTGTATTGAAGAGAACTGGTGAAGACATCAATTTCCAGGAAGGCCGTGACATTTGGTGGGATGATGTCCTGAAAGGTGTCGATGCTGACAACACAGCAGAAGAGATGGATTCAGAGGATCCATTGTTTATTCTTTATACTTCAGGATCCACAGGAAAACCAAAAGGTGTGCTGCATACCACCGCCGGATATATGATATACGGAGAATATACATTCAGGAATGTTTTCCAGTATAATGACGGTGACACATACTGGTGTACCGCAGACATTGGCTGGGTTACAGGACATACCTATATTGTTTATGGGCCGCTATTGGCAGGTGCAACATCGGTAATGTTCGAAGGGGTTCCTACTTATCCTGATGCAGGGAGATTCTGGGAAGTTGTAAACAAACACAAAGTAAATCAGTTTTACACAGCACCAACTGCCATCCGTGCATTGATTGCACAAGGAAACGAGTTTGTAACAAGGCATGATCTCAGTTCTCTTACAGTGTTAGGAACTGTGGGCGAACCCATCAATGAAGAAGCCTGGAGATGGTATCATGATGTTGTTGGAAGAGGTAAATGCCCCATTGTGGACACCTGGTGGCAGACAGAAACGGGTGGTATCCTGATTTCCCCGCTTGCCGGTATCACACCAACAAAACCTTCTTTTGCAACCCTTCCTTTACCTGGTGTTCAACCCATCCTGGTTGACAACGAAGGCAATGAAATGGAAGGCAACAATGTTCAGGGAAACCTTTGTATTAAATTCCCATGGCCCGGCATGCTTCGCACGACTTATGGTGACCATGAAAGATGCCGGATGACATATTTCGCAACCTATAAAGGATTATACTTCACCGGTGATGGAGCAAAGCGTGATGAGGAAGGATATTATCGTATCCTTGGACGTGTAGATGATGTCATCAATGTTTCCGGGCACAGGCTTGGAACGGCAGAAATTGAAGATGCCATCAACCAGCATCCAAAGGTTGTTGAATCTGCTGTTGTTGGATATCCTCATGAGATCAAGGGTCAGGGTATCTATGCCTATGTTACCTGTGATGAAATGTCGGAAGATGAGCTGGCCAACATCGAAAATGAGGTTCGTGGCGTTGTCAATAAGGTCATCGGGCCCATTGCCAAACCAGACAAGATCCAGATTGTAAGTGGCCTTCCGAAAACACGATCAGGTAAGATCATGCGCCGGATCCTTCGTAAGATCGGTGAAGGGGATGCTTCTAACCTCGGAGACACATCAACATTGCTTGATCCGGGCGTTGTTGAAGAGATCATCAGCGGAGCCAAAGTACAGGTTAAACGCTAATTACAGCAATAATTCTACAGGCATTTCATCATATTACAAATGATGAAATGCCTATTTTTCTATTGTTCAAACCTAAATCATAAATCATGGAAAACAAAAAAGTTATGAACCGCTGGCTTGTGGTAGTTGGAGCAATCCTGATCCAACTCGCACTCGGCGCGATATATGCATGGTCGGTCTTTACCCCAAAGCTAACTGATGCTGCAGGTGATTATCAGTTTACTGCAGGACAGGCTGCCTGGGTATTTTCTGCCGGCCTCTTTTTCTTTGCACTGGTGATGATCTGGGCCGGGAGAAAGCTCAGTACCATTGGCCCTCAGAAACTTGCAATGGCCGGAGGTATAGTTCTCGGCCTGGGATATATCCTGGCGGGATTTTTTGGAAACAGCTTTACCGCCCAATTGATATTTATCGGTATCATAGGTGGGTCGGGAATTGGTCTGGCCTATGTTGTGCCAATTGCTGTTGGTGTAAAATGGTTTCCCGATAAAAAAGGAATGCTTACAGGTCTTGCCGTTGCAGGATTTGGATTTGGAGCAACAATATGGGTTAAATGGGCTGGCTCCTGGGGAGGCGGACTGCTGAATGAACTTACAATTGCAGGCCTTGACGGCATCAGGAGTGTGTACCTTCTTTATGGTATCATCTTTGCTATCATGGTATTCCTGGGAAGCCTTGTTATGAAGGATCCACCTGAAGGATGGCTGCCAAAAGGATATACCCCTCCTGCTTCAACCGATGCCAAAGCCACAGGTATGGTGAACTTTAATCCCGGAGAGATCCTGAAAATGCCACAATTCTATATGATCTTCTTCACTTTCGTATTCTCAGCACTTGCCGGATTAATGGTAATCTACTGCATCAAACTATTCGGCATTGATGCACTGACTTATAAGTCATTAGGAACGCTTGACCCAAGCAATCCAGAGTTTTCATCTACCAAAGAATGGGCCAGTGTAACCGCAGGAACAGCCATGGCCACTTATGCCATTTTAAATGGACTGGGAAGGATAATCTGGGGAACGATTTCAGATAAGATCGGAAGAAAATTGGCCATCTTTCTTATGTGCCTTTTGCAGGGAATCGTAATGCTGTTCCTCTTCAAACTTGGTGCAACTGTTGCAGGACTGATCTTTGCTGCTGCTTTCATAGGATTCAATTTTGGTGGAAACTTTGCACTTTTCCCTGCCGCCACAGCTGACTTTTTCGGCAACAAAACTGTTGGAAAAAATTACGGTCTTGTATTCTTTGCCTATGGAATTGCAGGTATCGCAGGACCGCAGCTTGCCGGTGTTTTTAAGGATGCTGCAAAAACTGCAACCGAACCTTCAGCATGGATCACTCCGTTCGTTATAGCAGGTATCGCATGTCTGGTCGGAGCAGTCCTGATCATATTGGCCAAACCTCCAAAGAAAGCTTAATATCTTTTATCAGCATTAATGTTAAGATAAGATTTAGAAGCTTTAAAATAAGTTTTTTACAGCCACAAAGGCCAAGACACAAGAAACACCAAGAAAAGTTAAATAATGGCTGAACCTTGGTGTTTCTTTGTGTCTTAGAGTCTTCATCGTAGTATTAAAATTGCCCTTCTTAAAATCACTAAAATTTAATGTTAATTTTATAACAATAAGAAAGATGTTTTATACTTTTGCACAAATTAACGAAATAACAAGCTTTCTATCTGATTATTAATATATTTACATAAAATTAAAGAAAAATGCCAATCAGGACGCTCAACAAGATCTTCAAGCCTCAAAGAATCGCTATCATCGGTGTATCCAGCAATGCTCAAAATGTAGGGAACATTGCTTTAAAAAACCTGGTCAGTGGTGGTTTCAACGGTGTGGTTTATCCCATCAACCCAAAGTATGAAGCGGTTATGGGTATTCAATGTTATCCTGACATCAAAAGCCTACCCAAAACACCAGACCTGGCTGTAATTTGTACCGGTGCTAAATCTGTACCGGGAATAATCAAAGATTGTGGGGAAGCAGGAGTTCTGGGGATCATAATAATGTCGGCAGGATTTAAAGAATCAGGAGAAGAAGGCAAAAAACTGGAAGAAGAGGTTAAAAAAACTGTGGGCAATTATCCGGGCATGCGTGTTATTGGACCAAATTGCCTGGGAATAATCGTTCCTGGACATAAAATGAATGTCAGTTTTGCTGCGGCCATGCCCAAAAAAGGAAATGTGGCTTTTATTTCGCAATCCGGTGCACTATGTACTTCAGCATTAGATTGGGCAATTGAACAGAATGTAGGATTTTCATATTTTGTTTCCATTGGTAACACTATGGATATCGGTTTTGGCGATCTCATTGATTATTTCGGACAGGATTCAAATACACGATCCATCGTCCTGTACATTGAATCTGTAACAAAAGGCCGTGAGTTTATGACTGCGGCACGTGCTTTTGCCAGGAAAAAACCCATCATTGTTTATAAGGCGGGACGTTTTCCCGAGTCAGCCAAAGCGGCAGCTTCCCATACGGGTGCATTGGCTTCCGAGGATAATGTCTACGATGCCGCTTTCGAGAGAGCAGGTATTGCCAGGGTTTATGATATTGGTGATATATTTGATTTTACAGACCTTATTGCAAGACGAAATATTCCCAGGGGCGGTAAGCTTGCCATTGTAACCAATGCTGGCGGTCCTGGTGTTATGGCCACAGATACCCTGTTAACATACGGAGGAAAACTGGTGGAACTTTCTGACGATACCATGAAAAAACTGGATGAAGAACTACCACCTTTCTGGTCACATGGAAACCCTGTTGACGTAATTGGAGATGCTCCGCCGGAAAGAATTGCCAAGGCGACGGAAATCGTCCTGGAAGACCCCAAGGTAGATGCTGTCCTGGTCATCCTGACACCCCAGGCCATGACGGAACCAACAAAAACGGCAGTGGCCATTACCAAACTTGC
>JAGYLD010000057.1 GCA_018401355.1 Bacteroidales bacterium | reverse complement strand
TGGGCAGTTCCCATGTCCACCCTGGTGATCGCCATCCTGCACGCAAACAATTGGAGAGACATTACTTCCGATAAGAAAAAAAATATTTTTACCGTAGCATCCCTTCTGGGTGATAAGAAATCATTGCGGTATTATGGCTTTCTGATTTACGGACCCTTTATCATGGTGCTTGCGCTGATCCTTATTCCATTCTTTTTAATTCCAGGAACAGATTTCATGCCTTTTACATTCCTGATCACCTTGCTGGCATTACCGCTGGCTATAGGCTTGTGGAGAAAAGCACTGAACAGAAAGAACCCGAAGGAACCCCTTGATTTTATTGCCCTGGATGGAGCAACCGCCAAACTAAACCTGGCTTTCGGATCACTTTGTACCATTGCATTGTTTGTGCACGCATTGCTGCAATAGAATTGTCTAACTGAATAATTGATCATGGAAAACCGCCGTTCCGGACAAATGCTGTTTC
Source organism: Bacteroidales bacterium (assembly GCA_018401355.1). Taxonomy (GTDB): domain Bacteria; phylum Bacteroidota; class Bacteroidia; order Bacteroidales; family B18-G4; genus M55B132. Next base: position 15,009 of record JAGYLD010000057.1, on the reverse strand, counting down.
TCTTCACCATCCTGGCGGTTTTTATGTTCGTCCCGCTTTTCTTGTATCAGTCCTTCGGTCCCCTCGACTTCTGGTGGTGGATGAGCTTCAACCTGATCATACTGATTGGCTTAACCTATACCCTCGACAAAACCTACAAACCTTATCTCATTGAAGACCTGGGCAAAAATGTCATGAAAAAAGCAGCCAGAGGATTGTTTTCGGCAGCCATCCTTTACCTTGTTTTTTTTATCGGCAATTTCCTCTCACGCTGGATGTTCGAATTTGCCGGGGAAGGCATTGAAGGAGTATATGGATTTAAGGGGCAGGCAACAGGTTTCAGGATTGCAGCGCTGATGATCCTGATCATTGGACCAGGAGAAGAACTTTTCTGGAGGGGGTACCTGCAACGCAACATGCAGGGCAAGTTTGGCAAGTGGGCCGGCTTCATCCTGGCAACCATCGTTTATACCGGCGTCCATGTTTTCACAGGAAACATCATGCTCATCCTGGCGGCCCTGTTCGCAGGCTTGTTCTGGGGCTGGATGTTCATGAGGTACCGCTCCATGGTCATGAACATCGTAAGTCATACCATTTGGGATGTGGTGGTGTTCCTGGTCTTTCCCTTTGCATAACAATACTTCGATGTAAGTTGCTGATTAACAATACCTGGTGTTTCTGAGTGCCTTGGTAGCTGTATATTCAGGGTATTAGGGAATAACTCTTCTTAATGACTTTCTTTTTAACTATTCCTTCACAATCTTCCTGCTAACCGAATACCCCCTTGAATCGGAAAGTTGTACGAAATATACACCTGCTTTTAAGTGCGAAATATCAATGTCATATGTTGATGCTCCGGCCACCTTGTTGCTTGTTTGCATGACAACCTGCCCCATCTGGTTCAATATCCGGATGTTTTGAGTGGATTCCAGGGGAATATCGGATGAAATATGAATGACATCCCTGGCCGGGTTCGGATAGACCTGCGCCAGTGAGATCATATTTCCTTCGTTTTCTATTCCTACAAGTTGGTTTGCATAGGCCAGTGTAACTCCAAAATGCAGTTCATTTTGAAGTACTCCTCCTAAGACAGGAATAGTCCTCTCATCAAGGTCTTCCAGGAATAAGCCGCCGGCAATGCTGTATATAGACCCCAGACTTGCTACATCGATCATGTTGCCTGTCTGGCTCTGGTTGGCAATGTCATATTTTACGATGACTGCTCCTGAGCTATCCTGGCTGAATCCCCATAGGAACGGGCCCTGGGGTGAATAGTTATCAAAAGCCAGCCCGCTTATCGCATGCATTGTAATGCCTGAAGGAACGAGGGAATCAAGAATGGTTCCCTGTTTGTCAAGTTTGTAGAACTTCGGTTCCCACTGTTCGCTGACCCATAGCACATCTTCAATGGCGTCATAGGCCATTCCTCTTATCCTGAAACTTGTCTGGTAGTTATTGATCAGAACTTTATTTTCAAGATCAAGGATGTAAAAGTAATGATTATAAGGACTTCCATAGTAATATTGTCCATCGTAAGCCATATCCCTTACTTGACCAACACCGTTAATAACAAAACCTTCCAGAAGATTTCCTGACTGATCATATTTCCCAAGGCTGTCGCCTAGCCATTGTGTGGAGTAAAAGTATTCTCCGTCGGTTTCAACACCATACTCTCCAACAAAGGCAATCGTTGGAAATGAGAAAAACAGCTCAAAAGTGTCCCTTTCGAATGTCTGTGTTAAATTAATATCCGAGTTTGGGGCAATTTCCAGGGTTGATTCCTGTGAAAAAACAAGAACACCAGATAACACAAAAGATAATAGTAATAACTTTTTCATAATGATTGATTTAATGATGAATATTCTTTTTCCTCATTAGAAGGGAGTAAATTTTATCATAAAGCGTTGTATGGTATAATTATTTTTATATTAAGATAGAATGAGTTCGCGCCATTTTAATTCTTCCAGGAAATTATGTATATATTTGTATAAATAAATATCAAAAATTACTTTAATCAACATTACCATGAGAAAACTATTATTTACTCTGGCTTTACTTGCTTTCATGGCACCAGCGTTTTCCCAGGAAGGGAGCATGCCGGTCAATGAATCAAGAAGCTACGAAGAATTAGGGCTCATGCATGTGACTGACCAGATTGGTGATTTTACGATTACTGACTCTGACGGTGTGACATGGAATTTATATGAGCAACTTGATGCCGGGAAAACGGTTTTCCTGGACCTCTTCTTTACTACTTGAAGTAGCTGCCAGACATATACAGGAGTTATTGAATCTGTGTATGTCGCGTATGGCTCCGGTGAGGAGGATCTCCTCATGTGGGGCTTGTCTCCTCAGGATAACAATGCTCAGATCAACAATTACAAGGCGCAATACGGCGTCACCAATCCTTGTGCAGGAACAGAAGGTGGCGGACCAGAAGCCATTGATGTTGTAATTGCCGGACAGAATTTCCTGGGATACCCTACTTACTGTATCGTTTGTCCTGACAAGACAATGTATTTCGATGTATGTTGGCCACCTACAGCATCTTGCTTTGATCCTTACATTGAGAGTTGTGCACCCCCATTGGCTGCACAGTTTGCAGCGATGCCTTCATCTGTTTGCCAGGGAAGTACAATAAGCTATGTTGATCAATCTGCAGGAAATGTGACAGAATGGAACTGGACTTTTGAGGCAGGTGATCCGGCTACATCAACAGAACAAAATCCGGTCGTCATGTACGATCAACCAGGTGACTGGGATGTAACGCTGGAAGTATCGGATGGCAGCAGTACCAACTCCATCACAAAGGAAGATTACGCAACAATCTTTGAATTGCCGAATGTCACATTACAACCTCAAGACACAGCTTGCCTGAACAGGCCTCCATATGAGCTGACCGGAGGATCCCCCGAAGGTGGCTCCTATTCGGGAACCGGTGTTGGAAACAATTTCTTTGATCCATCGATTGCCGGTTTGGGTACACATGTCATTACTTATACTTACGAGGATGAGAATGGTTGTGTGAATTCAGCGGAGCAGGAACTTGCTGTGGATATCTGTGCAGGGATCGGAAATCCGGAGGATGATGGAATTATTATTTATCCCAATCCGTCCAATGGAAAGTTCTTGCTAAAATTAGACCGTGCAGCACCTGTAAATGTTTCGATTTACAGCATTACCGGCAATAAAGTCTATGAAAATGAATTTGCAGGTAGCTCTGACCGAAGCTATAGCATTGATCTGAACCATCAAAGTGTTGGCATGTATATTATCAATGTATATTTCGATGGAGAATATTTCGTTGAAAAAATCAGGATAATTAAATAGAATCTTTTATTTTTTTTCCTGTTGTCACTGCTTTTAATTCAGATATTTCTTTGTTTTTGTCAGGGTATGTATTATCTTTGAAATACCTGCCCAAAATAATGCAATGTATATAAGAATAGTTTTTGTATTTGCTTTTTTATTCCTTTTTGCTTCATCATATTCTTTTGATTTCTCAAAAGAATATCCCAAATCCATGGATTCAACAGAATACCATAGCTTTTATAAGATGCTTGATGGGTATATACCTGATACCTGGGACAATCCATATTCTGGCGAAACACTGGACCCCATTTTTCTTGAACAATGGATTTCATGGATGATGGAGGAGGAGATGATCCCCGGTATTTCACTTTGTTTCCTGAAGGATGGAGAACTTTATTGGAAAAGACATTTGGGGGTGGCGGATCTTGAACATAACATTCCTGTTTCTGATGAAACGGGATTTATTACAGGTTCAGTTTCAAAAACTATTGTAGTTACTGCAGCTATGCAGCTTTATGAAAGAGGATTGCTCAATCTTGATGACGATATTGACGATTATCTTCCTTTTGCAGTTTATAACCCGGATTATCCCAACGAACCCATTACAATCCGTCATCTCATGACGCATGTTTCATCCATCCAGGATAATTTTCTCATCCTGGAAAGCCTCCTGAATTATGGATGGGATAGTCCTGTTGAACTTGGATATTTTCTGGAAGAATACCTGGAACAGGGTGGGGAATATTACACCAACACGAACTTTGCAGCCTATCCTCCCCAGGAAGAATTCAATTATTCTAATGTAGGTGTGTCATTGCTTGCCTATCTTGTTGAGGAGATTACAAATTCGAATTTTGAGGATTATTGCCAGGACAATATTTTCATTCCTCTGGGTATGGAAGATGTATCTTTTTTTCTTGCAAATATGGATACATCCACACTGGCAATTCCTTATAAACCCATTGGTGATACTATTGAACCCACACCTCAGTTGGGATTTCCATATTATCCTGCCGGCTCCTTTAAAACCACTGCAATTGAACTGTCGAAATTTCTGGGCATGTACATGAAGGGCGGGACATACAATCAGGTAACCATTTTGAACGAAGAAACCATTGATACCATAACTGCTTTTCAATATCCTGAAATTATGGGATATGAGCCAATGGGATTGATTTGGTTTTATAAATATGGCTTCTTCAATCATGGTGGTGGTATGCCAGGCGTGCAAGCCTATTTTGGGTTCAGCCATGATAAAAGATCGGGGATGATAGCACTGGGCAATAGCAATAGTGATGACCTGAAATATTTCATGGAATACATTTTAATTAATTATTCCGATCAATACGATCCATTTTCGGTTGAGCGCTTCACAATTTATGATGAAGACAATGATAATCTCCTTGAATCGGGAGAAACTGCAGAGATTGTTCTTGACGTGAAGAATATTATTAATATTCACCCGCAAGCAAACGATGTTAAAATTACTATTACAACCAATGATGAGGATGTTCAAATCCTTTCATCAGAGGCAATGATTGGAGATATTTATTATCTTGATACTGTAAATAATGCAGATCAGCCGTTTCTGATCAAAATTAGTGACGATGCTTCCCACCATCACAGTGCTTTGCAGTTGACCTATAGCTGGGATGAAAGCGATACTTACGAGCAAATTGTATTTTTTGAGATCATTCCAACAGAGGTTTTGCTGGTGAATGATGCAACATCCTTCGGAGGCATGTTTATGCAGCCGGATTTTTGGTACTGGCATGCACTGGATTCCCTCGGCTATGAGATGTATTACTATGACCTTTCCCTTTTTGGCGATCCCAGTGCAGAGTTCCTGGCAAATTTCCCTGTTGTGATTTGGTTCACAGGCTACCATACGAGCAATACCCTGAACGAAAACAACCAGGAAGCACTGGCTTCATACCTGGATGATGGTGGCAACCTTTTTTTGACAGGCCAGGATATAAGCGAGGATTTGGAGGGCACCGATTTTCTTGGCGACTATCTTCATGTCAGCCATGTTAATGGAGCCTATCAGGGCCAGGATACCATCGAAGGCATATCCGGTGATCCTATCGGGGACGGGATAGAGATAATGGTAAATCAGGGCTTTGGAGGCATGTACCAGTTCTCTATGAGCGAGCTGGAACCCATCAAGGGAGGAGAGTCCGTTTTTGATTATTTCTCTACAGGAAACAGCGCAGCCGTTCGCTTTGAAAATGATACCTACAAAACCGTATTCTTTGGCTTTGGTTTTGAAGGCATCAACAGCCTTACCACCCGGCTGGAAGTCATGCAGCGCATCCTGGATTATTTTGATGAGACAGTAGGGGAAGAAGAAATTGTAAAAGGTTTGCAGGATTTTTCCGGCCCTTTTCCCAATCCTTCTCAGGATGTTGCGCGTTTCAGCTACTCCCTCCAGGAATCAAAGAATATTATAATCAGTTTGTATGATTTGAACGGATCCCTGTTAAGGTCTGAAACCAGGAACCATCCTGGAAAAGGTCATTATGAAATATCGTTAAGCGTTAGTAATTTGCCCTCCGGTGTTTATTTTTACAGCATTTCTGCAGGAAATTCCCAAAATTCCGGTAAATTGGTTGTGATGGAGTGATGTTCACCACGGAGGCACAAAGTCACAGAGATCACGCCAGACATGGATTACAGTCCGTACCTCCTTGAAGATGATCCAACGCTACAAAAAGATAGAGTATACAGATGAACCGGTATGGGTTGCACAGCCATATTCTTTTGATCCCATGAAAGGGGAGCAGGTTGAAAAAGCAATCTGTGAAAGGACAAGCGGGGCTGCCCATTAAAACAAAATATTTGTAAATAATTTGCATAATATTAGTTTTAATTGCTATTTTTGTGAGATGATACATAGAATTTCAGAAGATTACATCCTGGATTTACTAAAGGGATTTCCTTGTGTGGCCATCATAGGCCCCCGGCAGGTTGGGAAGACAACCCTGGCGAAACAAATAATGGGCAGTTTCAGGACTGCTAAATATATTGACCTGGAGCTAACAAGTGACTTCGTTAAGTTGGAAGATGCGGAAATTTATCTGGCACAATTGGATGACAGGTTGGTCATCATTGATGAAGTTCAGAGAAAGAAGGATCTTTTTCCGATACTTAGAGGGTTGATTGATCAGAATCGAAAACCAGGAAGGTTCCTCCTTCTGGGTTCTGCTGCTCCTGAGCTGCTTAGAAATAGTTCAGAATCATTGGCTGGAAGAATCGCATATTTTGAATTGACACCATTTCTTTTACCCGAAGTATATCCAAAATTTGAATTGAATCAGTTATGGATGAAAGGAGGGTTTCCTGATCCTTTTCTCAATCAAAAGTATTGGATCCAATGGATGAATAATTTTGTAAAGACATATTTTGAAAGAGATCTTCCAAATCTTGGATTCCCGGCAGATAGTATTGTAGGAGAAAGATTGTGGACAATGTTATCTCATTATCATGGAAACCTTATTAACTATTCTGAATTAGGTAAAAGCCTTGATTTAAGTACAAATACCATCAAGAGTTATATCCTTTTCCTGGAAAATGCATTTCTAATACGAACATTGAAACCCTATCATTCCAATACTAAGAAGCGTTTGGTGAAATCATCGAAGGTCTACATACGCGACTCAGGGATAATGCATTACTTGTCTGGTATTGAAAATATTGAACAATTGTACGGCCGTCCACAAATAGGTGCTTCCTGGGAAGGATTTGTTGTTGAACAGATAATATCGTTACTTCCCCAAAACAGAAAAGTATATTTTTACAGGACACATGACGGGGCTGAGCTAGATTTGGTTATTTTAAAGGCCGGAAAACCATTTGCAGCAATTGAAGTGAAATTCAGGTCCGGTGTAAAACCTTCAAGGGGAAATACCGAAGCAATACAATTCCTGAAAACAAAACACAACTATATTGTAATAAATGATGAAAATGAAGATTATAAATTATCCAGCGGGTTTATAGTTTGCGGATTAAGTATTTTTATCAAAAAGTACCTTTCAGCGCTGTAGATTTATTTTGCTCCGGGGTATTCCTTTCTTGTTTAATAAAATTCTATCCTGAGATGAATCTGCATCACCATATCACCACAGTGGCATTCATCCTGTAGGGGATTTCCAGTCCTTCCGGCAACTTTGGATTTGGCTTGATCATGATCTTACCTTCGAAGGTATATTTTGTTTCCGCTTTTTTGATCCAGCCGTTCTCTTTGTTCACTTTGATGTCCTTGTTGCATTCGGCTTCCAGATCACTCCATGCTTCCATCCCGAAAAAACTAAACGTTGAATCCTTATTTGTCTTTGCCCAAGCATTTCCAACAATCTTATAATATTCATCCGTTTCTTCAAAAAGAATGTAATCAAACTCCATATTGGCAGATATCGTTTCTGCTCCAACGGTTGATTCTATCCACCACCGTTCATTTAATCTGACCGGGCCGACAGGGTAAATGTGTAATGCGGTTTCTATGGATTTTTTAAAAGCTTCACTGCCAAAGGCATTTTTGAGTTGCTGCTCAAGTTGTGATCTGTCATCGGGAGAAATACCAGGTATGCTATCCAGGATATCGCTCAGGATATTGTCAAACCCGGAGGAACAGACCATTTTGCCATACTTGTCCATACTGCAGGAAATACTCTTTTCTGTCATTTCAGAAAGAACTTTCGATATCAGATCATTTTCATTGTCTGAATCAGAACTGAACTTCATGGCCTGATCCCTGACGGTATTTTCTATTTCAAGATTATCATATTTAACCTCAATCATATACTCTTCGTTCCGGATATCCTCAATGGAGAAATTCACAATGCTTTCCAGCTTCTTGTCAATTTTCATCAATTGCCCGTTAACTTCCTGGTAGATCGATAAAATTGTGGTAAACGACAACTTATAATCCAAACCTTTTTCGAGTTTGTACGAAAGGTCGATTTGCTGTGAGAATGAATGAAAGCAAAAGAGGAAAGAGAACAGAATAATCAATGATTTTTTCATGAGGGTTGATTTTGAGGTTTGCAGAATTCCCTGCAATGGTTCAGGTAAAAATATTGACTTTTTCAGTTGCCTCGTCAATTTTTTAATTTGGCTGTTGTCCAGCTGCAGAAAATGTCAACATCTTCGATAAATCAAACATTACTCATAACTCGTCGACGATCGGCTAATTGGGTGATTGATGATTGGGGATGAGGGATTTGTGATATGGATTGGGCGATTGTCGGTGAGTGATTAGTGATTTTTTTTGGGAAATAACGGCTGAGCAATCGTGACATCTCTCAATAAATTATAGATTACTAATAACTCGTCGACAATCGGCTAATCAATTGGACGATTTGTGGACAAAGACTTGTGATATGGATTAGGCGATTGTCGTTGAGTGATTAGTAATTTTCTGGGCAATTGTAGTTAGATTATTAGTAATTTTTTAGCCGGTGCTAGTATATTCCTGCTTCCGGGTCCTAAAGGCAAGCCAGATACAACCACACCCAATCAGCAGTAGGGTCCATAGCAGGAAGAATACTGATCGAATGGCAAGGTAGCATGGTGGCAATAATGTACCTATTCCCGATTTGGGTTCGTACTTCTGGAAGTAGGGGCAGTGATCAGCGCAAGAAACTCATCATCGGAGAGATGATGTTGGTTACGCTGTCGCCTATCCTGTAAACCACCTGGGAAAGCTCCGGAGAATATCCCATCAGCATGAACATGGGGATGAAGATAGGGGCGAGGATGGCCCATTTTGCCGAGGCGCTGCCCATCAGCATGTTTATGGAAGCAGAAAGGATAATGAAGAGGATCATCAGCGGTATCAGGCCAATGCCGGAAGAGGAAATCGTTTCCGCTCCTTGTATGGCGAGGATAACACCAAGGTTCGACCATTTGAAATATGCCACGAACTGCGCAGCAAAAAATACCAGTACGATGTACATCGACAAGGTTTTGATTGCACTGCTCATTCCGTTCATGACATCCGTATCATTTTTGAATTTTCCGGAACCGATACCGTATGCGATCCCTGTCAGTCCTGCAATAAGGAATAAAAATGCAACGACATCCTTGATCAGCGGAGACTCAAGGATATGTCCGTCAGGGGACCTGAAAAACCCATCTTCGGGAATGACTCCGATCAGGATAACGACCAGAATAAATCCGGTCATAATGATAGTATATCTTAAGCCGCGTTTTTCTTTTTTGTCAAGCTTTTCAATCTTTACGTCATCTGTTTTGCCTGTATACTTCCCCAACCTCGGTTCTACAACTCTTTCCGTGATAAACGTCCCCACAAATGCAATGAAAAAGGTTGAAACAACCATGAAATAATAATTGGCGGTAGGGTTAACATAATAGTCAGGATCAATAATACGGGCTGCTTCCGTTGATAAACCGGCAAGTAGAGGGTCGATGGTTCCCAGGATGAGGTTGGCGCTGAACCCTCCGGAAACTCCAGCAAAAGCTGCGGCCATTCCGGCAATGGGATGCCGGCCTACGGCTATGAAAATCACTCCTGCAAGGGGGATAAGCAATACATACCCAATATCGCTGGCCGTGTTTGATAATACACCTGAAAGTACCAGCACGAATGTCAATAAGCGTTTTGGTGCAGATAATACCAGTAAACGGATCACGGCACCGATCAAACCACTTGATTCGGCTATTCCGATTCCCAACATAGCAACTAAAACTATCCCTAATGGGGCAAAGCCCGTGAAATTTTCCACCATACCATCCAGTACTTTATGCAGTCCTTCTGAGCTCAAAAGATTGACAGGTTTTACCAGTTCACCGGTGGCCGGATTAACAGCTTCCATGCCTGTGATGGTGGCAATCCAGGACATCACTAGGGCCAGCAATGCCAGGATAAGGAATAGGGTGGCAGGATGGGGAAGAGCGTTCCCGGCAACCTCAATGAAGTTCAGGAAGCGGTTGAACAAACTCTTCTTTACTTTTTTAGTCTTTGATTTTTCAGGCATAGAACAGAATGTTATAGTTAAACTAACTGCCCAAAATTAATATTGTTTTACTTACATAGGAAAATTTGTAGCATATTATTGTTAGATTCCAGATAGTCAGTTTGTTGTAAATGTTGTTTTGAAATTTCTACAATATCCTTGTTTGTTATGGTTCTATTTTATATATTTATGATTCTAAACCAAACCATTGTTTTATGAATTCTTTGAGATTCCTTTTGTTAATTTCCTGTCTAGTCATTTTTCAAATTAAACTGCATTCCCAGCCAAAACTCTGGAGTTCCCTTCCAAATGGTGGAAGTACTGAGGCAGGAGTACTCTTTGAAATAGGAATGGATGGCAGTGACTTTAATGTTACTCATGACTATATGCAGTACAATGGACAGGAATCTACATGTAAATTGCTGCTTGCAAGTAATAATAAATTATATGGTATTGCTGAATCTGGAGGGCTATTTGGTGATGGGACGTTTTTCGAGCATGATCCGGTGACAGAGTCGTTTACCCTGTTGCGAAGCTTTGATGGGGGATCATTCGGAGGAACTCCCAAGGAAGGTATTATCCAGGCAAACAATGGTAAGTTCTATGGAATGATCTGATATGTTGGAGAACTTGGAATTTGAAAACACTTACTTCAAAATCGCCTCAATCCCCTGCTGCGCCGTTTCCTCCATAATCCCACAGGCCTCTTTCAGGGATGGATCGGAATGAATGATATCCTGCACCTTATCGAGGCGGTAAAGGTTTGAAAAAATCACCTTATACAACGGGATCTTGTTTTTGGTGATACCCCAGTTCACCTCATGCCTCAGGAACACACTGAATGCTGCATTCAATTCATTATACCAGTGCCTGCTGATCAGCTCCAGTGACCTGAATTCATCACCGGATAAAGATTCGATCTTTTTGAACAATGCTTTCAGAGAATCCTGCTCATACACAAATGTGAAAAAGTTGTATATATCCTGCGAAACATGGTTCCTGGTGTCTGAAAAATCTGCTCCCAGGTTAAAATAAATGACTTCCATGGCTTCTTTGAAACCCGGGAGGTTCAGTTTTTCAGAAATAAGCCACCCGATCAACTGATCTTCATGCCATGCATATTGCATGATATGGTTTCCGATCTCTTCCAGCAGTTTTTCCGCTTTATCGGAAACCTGATCATGATCACCCTTAAACATCTTCATGGTGGCTTCTTTAAATTGCGACATCCTGATAAAAGGCATCTCATGCCCATAAATCATCAGCCTGGCAAACCTTTTGTCTGCAAAATCATAATCAGGACTTAAATAGTAATCATTGGTGATAATGCCATACACATTATACCAGCTTTCCTCTGCATCGCATAAATAGTACTTTGGGAAAAACATATCTCCCCGCCTTACATCCAACCGGAAATTGTATAACCCATCAAAATGCAACCGTTTCTCAATACCGGTTTTGTCCATGAGATCATACTTTGTATCAAGGTCTGTCCTGTCAAACCTGATGTTCTTCCTGAGCAGCTTACTCATCAATCCAAGTTTTTTCAGTGAGATTGAATTATTCAGGATCTCATCTTTCGCTTTATCAATTTCCTTTATCTGATCTATCAATTGTTTCAGGATTTTTACTTTCTCACTATGGCTTTTCTCCCTATAGTAGTAATCGTAGCCATAACTATCAATAAAATCATAGTCACCTCGGTAACTCATAATAACCTCCGCTTATAAAATTGCTGAACGTGATCTTTCTTTAAGGCAGGATGAAACGTAAATTCCTATCTTTGAGGCAGCTGCCATAGGGCTGCTCAATTCTCCGGACGGCAGGCATATCATCTTGTCGGCGTAATGTTCAACCCTGCCTCCTGAATTGATCCCCAGTCCTACCAGTGTATAATGAAAGTTATCGCCGTGATCTTCCTTTCTTTTCGCAAGGACCCCAACCACTTCTTCTTCTGCTGACAACCCTTTCTTAAAGCTGGTACACCACCCGGTATCTGTAATATGGATCATGTAGATCCGTTTTCCCCTGGCAAACTTATCAGCCTCACTCAGCATAAAACCCAGTGATAAAGCATCCTGTTGTCCCCCACCGCCGCTTTTGGGCAGGTTTACCAGCGTCCTGACGGCATCCCGCTTGCTTTTGGCCGGTGTTTTCCCGGGATGGAATATCCATTCCACCTTGGCACCATACCTTCCATTCCCAATACCCCCGTCACGATACATCCCTGCCATCACCTGCACGGAAGTGTTTAATGTAGAGTTGATCCATGCACAGGTAAGGATCTTCAGCATATGCATCTTGTCGGCGCCCATGCTTCCGCTGCCGTCGCAAACGATCAGGATCACAGGCTTTCCCCTCTTATTATTTACTTGCTTAATTTTATACCTTTTGTGGATGGCATCTGAAAATGCATGGTAGGCCAACCTTTCCTTATCCAGGCTCCCTGTAGCTTTCAGGTTTTCCACGATCGGATAGTCTTCCTGGTTGGGGAAAATATTTTTCTTCATGCGGTTTGTCAATGGTTGCGCCTCACTGATCAATTGTTCGATGGCAGGCAGGTCATTTGACAATTCAAAAGACTGATCATGGATCTCCCCTTTGACCTTTCCTTCGAATCCAAGGTCTATTTCCACTTCATTTCCTTCTACAGGTGTTCCCTGCAGGGGACCAGCCTCAAAGCTGCCATCCATGATCTTATCGATCAGTATATCAGACCTTATGTCTTCAATGCCCGATGACTGTCCTGAAGACTGCATCAGCGTTTTTGCAGCGTCGGTGACTGCCTCTAAGAATTCTTTCAGTTCTTCATCTTCTTCAGCATCCTCCCCCGAAGCCTGAGCCTGCTTCTTAAACAATTTACCATTACCGGTAAATTCCCGGATCATGCTTTCCTCAAATGCCTCCTTTTCAAACAGCGGGGGATGTGGTTTATTTAATCCAGGAAATTCTTCTTCAGCATTCCTGGGGAGCTTAGGCTGTCCTTTTGCAAATCCCAGCCTTGGATTTTCCTCTTTCCCATTATCATCGATATCATCTGGAGCCGGTATATATTCTACCAGTGATCTACACAGGGCCTTTGTCCACTCTTGTCCTATCCTGAACAACTCATGCTTTTCCGCCACCTCAAAGGTTTTGAAAGAGTTCCTGGAGCCCTCATATGAGGCAATCAGAAGCTTTTTTGTAAATGGATGGAGTTCCATGAGCTCAGGATCAGGTAACAACTCCCCAAGTAAAACCACAGCCCGCAACACATCCTGCAATGAGCTAAATTTCAATGGATGGTATGATGCCAGGAAAAACCTGTATGCTTCCATGGGTTGTTCCAGTCCGGACCTTTTCAACTCTTCATAGACTACCCGCTCCTTAACCACATTATCAACCATGGAAACAAACTTTTTATAGGTTTCCTGATCAATGGCAAAACCTGCAGAATACTCATATTCTGCAAGCCTTGCCACGAACAATTCCCTTCTGTGCCTATCAAATCCTGTAAGTGCCTGATACTGCACAATGGCAGTATGTCCCAATGATGCCAGCATTGCCAGCGCAGAAGGATAATTGGTATAACAGACAGAAAGCTGTGCTTTGACCTTCTTATCGTGATCAGGAGTATATACCTCATCTACAATCTTATAAACCCGTCTTATCACATGATCAACACGTTGATAGTAAGTTCGCAACCCATTCATCCTCACATGGTAGTCGAGGTTGTATTTGAATGCATTGGACTCTCCTGAATTCTTCCAGTGCTTTTTCGAGTTTCTTCCGGGATGCGCAAAACTTTGTTTTTTAAATCTCCTGTCCTTCATGATATTGGTTTTTAAAAGACATCTTCAAACACAGAATAGCTTTCATTCTTTCGCTGGGTATGGAAAATGGTTGAGATAAGGTTGTCGATGATCTTCATATCATCCCGGCTTGCATTGCCCAACAGCGTGTTGGTAATGACCAGCTCCAATCCCGCATTGGGCAGGGATTTGGCCAGCTCATAACACGACAGATATCCGTAGATCGTGGGTGGGGCTATTGAGAGCAGGCTGCCTTCCGACCTGTTTTGTCTTACCAGGTCACCCAGGCGGACGATTTTATCGATAAGGCTTTTATCAATTGTTTCCTCCGGGTTACGCTCCTGAAGAATATACTCCAGGACATTCCTTTCCTCCGCCGGAGGCAGGTAGTCCAGCAAAACATTGATCTGGAACCTCCTTTTCAGGGCTTCATCGAAGGTCACCAGCGTATGCTGGGCGTCTTCAATGGCCTGGTAATTACTGTCGGCGATGTAAGAAACATGTCCGCCGGGAATGGTCGTCTTATCCGGGAGCACAACATCTGTGTGGGACATCAGGTTCAGCAAACCGCCCTGCACGGATGAGGTATGAACACGGCCCATCTCCTTCAGGAACACGAGTGGATAGTATTGTTCACTTTTGCTGATCGCATCTTTCAACGCGTTTACCAGTATGGAAGGTTCATCATAGGTGTTTCCTTCCGAAAGGCTTCTGCGCTGATACAATTCTGCAGGCGTCTCAAAGATTGCCATCTCAATATCATAAAGATAGATCGGCTTTGCAGGAATATCCATATATCCACACAAGAGATAGAAATTCTCCGGTTCTTTGGTCAGCGCCTCAATCAAAGAAGATTTGGCACTGCCCGTTGGTCCGCTCAGGTGGATATAATGTTTGCGTGCAATTCCCAAACATAATATCTCCAGGATGATCTTATAGACAAAGATCTG
>JAGYLD010000056.1 GCA_018401355.1 Bacteroidales bacterium | reverse complement strand
TCGTATAAAACAATCGGATCTCCGTCATTGGTCCCTGTCCACGGCCCGATAAAGCCATTCCATAAGGTGCTGTTATCTACCGGACCATATAACAAGGTTCCTGTTTTGGAATAGATGGCAAAAGATAGATTGACCATTTGGAAATAGTGATTTGGTCCCACATCACCATCAGAGTCAGGAGGATAAACTCCATTAACATTGTTTACCCCGTCGAAATTCTGGTAAATACCCCTGTTTTCAATATTTCCCATTTTATGCTGTACTGAAAGATCAATATCAGGAGAAATGCTTTTGGCATTTTTTGTTTTTACATTTTCTTCGTTGCGAATGACCTGATCTTTCCATGAGCGGTCGCGCACACCTGGTTCAATCTGCTCCATTTCACGTAAGGGTTTGGTAATCCTGAAATGCTTGGCTTTTTGGATAACTGGGTTTGTGAAATGGTTTTCCTGGGAATGAGAGTTTTTATTAAAGGCGAAGAATGCCATCAAACTGCATAAAACAATAGCTGTGAATAATCTCATTTTCTTTAAGATTGGTTCTGTGAATATTACAAAAGTAAAGCTTTTTGATTGTAAAGTATATACGAGAATACTCTGAAATGGTTATGTGTTATCTGGCATTTTCCTTTTCCTTCAGTTTTTTCAGGATCTCTTCCTGGATGGACATGGTTACGGGCATGTACTTATGAAAATCCATTGAATAGTTGGCCCTTCCACTGGAGAGGTTTCTCAGTTGGGTTGCATAACCAAACATTTCACTTAAGGGAACAAACCCCACCAGTTTCTGTGACCCCTTACGGAATCGTCTCATGGATTCTATTTTTCCTCGTTTTCTGTTGAGGTTTCCTACAACATCTCCGATATATTCATCCGGGGTGTTGATCTCAATTCTCATGACGGGTTCAAGCAATAATGGATTGGCTTTCATGAAGCCGTTTTTAAAACATGTATAGGCACAAGTCTGAAAAGCCATATCGCTCGAGTCCACTGGATGATACTTACCATCAAGCAAAGTAACCCTTACATCCACAATCGGGTAACCGGCGAGGATACCTTGTTTCATCGCTTTGATGATGCCTTTGTTGACGGAAGGAATAAACTCTGCGGGAATAACACCGCCTTTTATCTTGTCAATAAATTCATAACCATTGCCATTGTTGGGTTCAATACGCAGAACGGTTTGGGCAAACTGTCCTTTACCACCACTTTGTTTGGCATGCTTGTATTCACATTCTATTTCCACTTCCAATGTTTCACGGTAAGCCACAGATGGTTCTCCTACTTCTACTTCCACGTCAAATTCATCCTTTATCCTGTCGATGATGATCTCCAGGTGTAGTTCTCCCATTCCTGAAGCAATGGTTTCTTCAGTTTCATCATCAAAATGGGCATTAAAGGATGGGTCTTCATTGGACAGCTTGGCAAGGGCTTCTCCCAACTTACTCTGGTCTTTCCTTTTGGCAGGACTGATCTTAATTTCTATGACAGATGGTGGCACATTAATGGTTTCCAGGAACAACGGGTGGCCAGGATCACATAGAGTATCACCTGTTTTTGTAAACTTCATCCCTATGAGTGCTACGATATCTCCAGGTCCGGCTTCCTGAACTTCTTCCCTGTCTTTGGCCCTGATCTTCAATATGCGGCCTGTCCTTTCCATCTTCCCCTTGGTGGTGTTGAACAATTGCATACCGCCTTTAAGCGTTCCGGAATAGATCCTGATGAAAGTCTGCTGGCCAACATAAGGGTCATTAATCAATTTAAAAGCCAGTGCAGAAAATGGTTCTTTGGATCCGGGATTACGGGTATGGGATTTTTCAGGGTCATCAATATCGGTACCAAAGATCGCACCAATATCATAGGGTGAAGGGAGGTAATCTACCACAGCATCGAGAAGAAGCTGTATGCCTTTATTTTTATATGCAGCCCCGCAAAAAACAGGTGTGATCATCAGCTTCAGTGTGGCATCACGAGCTGCATTTTTGAGGGTTTCTAAAGGGATAGCCTGTTCTTCAAGGTAAAGCTCCATGATCTCATCGTTGATGTCGGCCAGCTTTTCTATGAGCAGCTCCCTTGCATTTCTTAAGGCTTCCTGGTATTCATCAGGCACATCAGCTTCGATCCTTTCATATTCTTTGAAAATATATGCTTTTTCTTCAATGACATCTATAAGTCCAGTGAAGTCATTTTCAGCCCCAATAGGGATCTGAAAAGGGATGGCATTGGCATCAAGGTATTGGTTCATCTGGGAGACGACCTCTTTAAAATCTGCCCCGGTACGGTCCATCTTGTTGACAAAAGCAATACGAGGTACCTTATACCTATCTGCCTGGTTCCACACAGTTTCACTTTGAGGCTCCACACCGCCAACAGCACAAAACAAAGCAACCATCCCATCGATAACCCTGAGAGAACGTTCTACCTCTATGGTAAAGTCAACGTGGCCAGGTGTGTCGATGATGTTGATGGGGGTATTGTTCCATGAACAGGAAATGGCTGCTGAGGCAATGGTGATACCCCTTTCCTGTTCCTGCTTCATGAAGTCCATGGTAGCAGCGCCATCATGAACTTCTCCCATTTTCCGGTTTACCCCGGTATAATACAGGATCCTTTCGGTAACAGTTGTTTTGCCCGCATCAATATGTGCGGCAATACCTATGTTTCTTAAATTATGTACAGACATGTTTGATTTCTTCTAAGTGATTGAAAATGATTTGGTTTTAAAGCCGTAAAGGTAACTATAATCAAAATCGCGGCAAAATTAGTATTAATTAAATCACCTGCAATAGATTAATGAAAACTTAATACAATATCGATTGCTTTTCATGTAACCTGAACAGGATAAATCCGTTTAACGAGCACAAACCAAATTGTAAACAAACTTGATTTTCAAAGGCTAATTTTATTATATTTGCACATCATCTAACCTATAACAATTCCTGGCCGAAACAGATTCCAGTTTTCAGGACCAGGAAAAAATCCAAGGCTTTATTTCGATCCAATCGAGGTTTTTGACTGTAGTTAGCAATTATTTACAGAAGTTTTTGGATTATTTATCCATTATTGGATAAATAGAAAACCAACTAATTATGAAAAAGCTGCCTTTGCTGGTTATGATGATCATTTTTGCTGCTACTGCCTGCAAAAGGGATAACTCATCTTCAAATGCAAACCCTGAAAGGAGAAAAATTATCACAGAAAAATCTCTTATTTATCAAGATATAGATTGGCGTGCAGCCGGAGAAATGATTATTTCTACTGAAGGTTCTCAAACTGAAGGACCCCGGCATCCGGCTCTATATCAGATCTCAGCTTTAAGCAGAAAATACCTGAATGCTACGAATGCGTCTAAAAAATATGCTGATAAAGAAGAAGAGCAGATTTCATCTTCAGATCAAATTAGGTTCATAAACAGCTCTGCTGATGATGTGATCTATGTTGTTAACGGACAGGTGTATTATGTTTATGAAAAAGAAAATGTGGTGATGGAGGATCACAGGAAGAATGAATGAAATAATGGTTCCGGATTATTTTTCCTTGTTTTTTTCTGGTGATAAGTGGCTTTTAACAAAAATATAGTTGTAAAGCTCATCATTCAGGTCATTGCTGAATTTACAATATTCATAAACCTCTGGGTCTTCCAGAATACTCTGTACCAGTGCTTTTGTCTGGTTTACGGATGCCCTGCCAAAATACAACTCATCAAAGAGAAAATCAATCTCATAATACTTATCCATAATCCGGGTTTTGTTATTAATTCCCGAACCAAAAGAAAAGTAACCTTATTTGTTGAACTTTTTTTTAACATTTTTAAAATACACATAAGCAGATAATTGCATACATGCTGATATTATTCATATCTGAGCGCATCCACCGGATTTGCCCTGGCAGCTTTTATGGTTTGTGCCGACATGGTCAGGATGCCGATAAGCAGAGATATGATGGCAGCGGCAATAAAAACCCACCAGTATTCAAGGATCTCGATCCTGAATGCGAAGTTTTGAAGCCACCGGCTGATGGTCCAGAATGCAATGGGCCAGGCAATGATGTTTCCAACGATGACCCATCGTGAAAGGTCTTTGAAAAGCAGGAACAGGATGCTTGTGATGCTTCCTCCCAGTGCTTTCCGTATGCCTATTTCTTTGACTTTCTTCCTGATCGTCAGGGTGGTAAGGCCATAAAGGCCAAGGACAGATAGGATGGCGGCAAGAATGGTGGCAACGGTGATAAGCCGGCTGATCTGTTCTTCCTGCTCGTAGAATTCTTTGAAGGTCTGGTCGATAAAAAACATTTCCGGAGTGTAGGATGGATCCGCTTTTTTCAGTATTTCATCGAGGTATGTTATGGTTTCCCGGATGTTTTCAGGCCTTATCCTGACAGAGATCAGGGAGAACCAGCTGGCATAACGTGTCAGAACCAGCGGATCGATGGTATTGTTCAGCGGAAGGTAGTTGAAGTCGCGTACCACGCCAATGACTGTCCCTGTCTCACTCCAGACAACCACCTTCTCACCGATGGGATTTTCCAGTCCGAGCTTTTTCACGGCCATCTCATTCAGGATGAAGGAGGCCGTATCGGTTTTGAGTTCCTTATCGAAATCCCTTCCCATGATGATCTCCATACCCATGGTTTCAACAAAATCATCCTGGATCCTGTTTTCATGGGTCAGGATGGCTGATTTCGGGTCGTCGCCATAGCGGTAGAGGTTTTGAACGCTGCGGCTTTTACCGGGAACGCTCTGGGATGTTGCCACATTCACGACATTGGGATTGGCAAGCATTTCGGCTTTAAGTGATTCTATGCTGTTTTTTATATTGTCTGTAAGATTCTGGTAAACGACAATATTTTCCTTTTTGAATCCCAGGTCGGTATTTTTCATGTAGTTGACCTGGATTTGCAGAAGCAACAGGCATATGATCAGAAAGACTGTGATGGCTATTTGAAGGGTGGTCATGATCTTACGCAGGAAGTGAGGCTTCCTGCTTCCATGATGATCTCCTTTCAGCACCTTCACAGGTTGAAAGGAAGAAAGGTAAAAGGCAGGATACAGCCCTGCCAGCACGCCGATCAAGATTCCAAACAGGATGATGGCGGCAAAATATCCGGGTTTATTCCAGTAAATCAATGGCAGCGGCTGATCCAGGAGTCCGGAAAGATACCCGGCAAGCCCTTCGTTCAGCAGCAGGGCTATGATGACAGCGAAGGCCGACATCAGCACCGATTCCCCGAGAAATTGCTTCACAATGCCTGAGCGGCCTGCACCGCTGACTTTCCTTATTCCGATCTCTTTGGACCGGCTGTCGGACTGCGCGGTGACGAGGTTAATGAAGTTCATCACTGCGATCAGCATGATGAAAAGAGCCAGGATGGCAAAAATGTAAATATTCCTGATGTCACCGCTTTCACCGATATCGAAATTCAGGTTGGAATACAGATGGATGCGCTCGAGGGGCTGGGACTGGTGTTCCATCCTGATACCATATGGGCCTAAGCGCTCTTCTATGACTTTGTCGGCGATCTCTGTGATGGAATTCAGTGTTTTTTCAGGATCGGCATCTTTGCCGAGCATATAATACTGGGGGAATGACAGTCCGTTTTGCTCTACCACCGAATATTCCGGACGGTCGAGCGTCATAAATGCAGCAAGGACGTCCGTACGGAAATGTGAATTGTTGGGGAAGTCTTCATAAACACCTGTAATTCTGTACTTATATCTGTTTATCTGAATCACCTGGTTCATGGCTGTATCGCCAAAGAATTTTTTTGCGGTGGTTTGGGAGAGTACTGCCGTAAATGGTTCCTTCAGCGCATTTTCCGGGTTCCCGGATATCAGGTTGAAAGAGAAAATCTTAAAGAAAGAGGAGTCGACCCATGTTACAGTCTCTGTGGTAAAACGTTTACCGGCAAAGCGTATCACTTCAGTGTTGGGGCCGTAGACCCTGGTCATGGCTTCGGCCCCGGGAACCGTGCCGATGACCCTTTCGGGGATGCGCCCCGAGGTGGTAGCTGTGGAGATCACTTTGCCATCGGTCATGCTGGCATTGCCCCACAGGCGGTAGATCCTCCCCTTGTTTTCATGGAAATCATCAAAATGCATCTCGTGATATACATAGTTCATGATGAGGATGGAAGAGGAAAACCCTACGGCAAGACCGAAAATATTGATCAACGTGTTGGTTCTGTGCTTGATGAGGTTGCGAAAAGCAATCCTGATAAAACTTCGAAACATGAGAGATATTTAGTTGTGGTTTATTATATAAGAAGGGTAAAGTTCTGAAATGTTACAGCAAATTAAAGATTTTATTGCATCCTGAAAATAATGATATTAAATTTATAGTCCTTTGAGCCCTTTATGAAACCCTTTGTGGTTAATTTTTGTTACCACGAAGGCGCGCGAAGTGAGGCACGAAGGAGCACGAAGTTTCCATTAATACCGATTCAAATGAAAAAAAATGCCCGTTTTTATTTCCTGTTATTCGTTTTAACAATATCAGGCCATACCCTCAACGCCCAATTCTGGAACTGGGAAGATCCGGTTGCGTTGACGGATTCAACAGCAGACAATTGCAATCCCTACCTTAATATTACGTATTTCAACTCTGAAGAGCACTTGTTCATGTTCTGGGAGGTGTCATCGGATTCTGCTTCCACGGCTATATATTTCAAAGACCTCCTGGGATCAGATGATCCGGTTTCATTGCTGGAGGGTGACAACATTCATTACACCAATCCTACAGTGATGGATGTTCCCAATGGCGACACCATATTTTACCTTTTTTATGAGACCGACGAATTGGGGAAGAAAGATATTCATTATCTGAAGTTCAGCAAGATGGGCTTTTCTTTATGTCCCAATGCATTTAAGCACCTCAGAATTTGATGACATGCAATTGTGTCCGGGGCATGAAAGTTACTGGATGGTGAATATATCAATCAATGGGTGGCCCGGGTGCAAACGGAAATATTATGGCCGTAGGGCGTTGGATTGTTACAGTGGACAATGTTATTTATGGAGCCACAGATAGACAGCAATAATTGTTCTGAGCCACAAGTTGAAGGTTGGCGGTTCATGGAACAATATATTGGTTAAAAGCGGGGATAGTATTTCAGATATACGCATTTCGCAATGGCAGCAAGTGAGGTTTTCGCCCCACCGGAGTTCTTTATGATTCAGGCGACGCAAAAATTTATACAGGGATAAGGTATTCGGATATTTGTTGCGTTGGTCCACCAGGCTTGGATTCTGTGTGGAAGCCTCAGTATTACTGGGATGATATTAGCATCATTGAAGATTATGACCAGACCATCCGGTGGATCCGGCTGTGCGCTGAAGTTATGATTCCAGTGAGATCACAAAATGGTAGATTACGAACCCATTATGTAAATTCGCCTTTCCTTATCCTGATAATGGTTACGATGAAATATTTGACAATGATGATTTTTCTATTATTCCATTTCTGGGAATTTATCCAACTCTGATTCTCGGATAACAGGAACCTGCAATTTTTCTGGGTGATAATACATGAATACAATTCATACTCGTGAATGGATTTATCTGATTTGGGAAAGCTACAGGAATGGCCATTGGACCATCTTATAGCTCAAGAACATTATCAAGGGAGGGAATGAAGAAATAGACAATATGCAAACAATGTCACAATTTCCCCAAACCCATGCAGGAAAGCAGCAGATATACCTTATACCCGCAGAACCATTGGAAGTGAACATCAAAATCTTAACAGCCAGGGCATCCCTTCCGTGAAAGCATAAATATGTGACGCCCATCAGCCCGACAACAGTCTGTCAAATGGAACCTGCACGCTGGATGATGGCAACAGGGTAAAGGCGGGGTTGTATTTGTGGTGCTGGAAGGGGGGCTGGGAGAATTGTGGTATTGTAGATTTGCAGACCCACCTGTCCCCCCTCCCTACTGGTAGGGGAGGGGGAAACGGTACCTGACACGATAGTTTCTATTGAAATATTTTTACTTTTGAAGTTTAAGGCTTCACTTTTCTTGGAGAGTAAGGAATTCTGCCCTCGGGTGTTTTCTTGAATTCATTACAGATTTTTCCAGACAGATCTGATACACAGAAGTTCATTGTTATCTATCCGTAAAACTTTTTTAATCCTCTGGGTCTTAGTATCAAAATCTCTTCTGATCCCTTGCTTTTGGTAATAATGAATACCTCATCAACTTCAACAACGAGGTTTTCCTTCTACAGTAAAAAAAAAAAAAAATCAGGAATAAAACAAAACAACTCATTTCCGATATTCTCTACATATTATGGGATGCTGACGGAGTGAAACTTCCTGCCTTTTAACCTGTTTAGCTCTTCAAATAAATCTCATAATAGTTTTCGCGTTGATTATTTCTCAAATGTCTGGCGGTTTTCACTTCAATATATTTCATTTGAACTGATATTTTTTCTTGGCAAAAGTTACTTATTAGAATAATCAAGGTCATTATTCATACTTCCACGGCCTCCTTTACTATCATGGGAGGGGCCGGGGAGTGGGGTATAACAGGACAAATCTGTGATATTGCCAATACCTTAGCAATTGCTAATTATATTGCTGTGAAACTTTAGTTATTTCTCCTAACCTATTAGTACCTGAATTTGTAAAACATTCCACCAATTTTCCAGAAAACAGAAAATAATAAACCAAACTTCTTTTGGCCAGCAACCTCCTTCCCTGCCAGCAGGGAGGGGGACAGGGGAAGGGTATAAAATAATAACATGCAACCAAATTACCCAATCTTCACTCTATACCATTAAGAACTTTCAATGCATTGAAGAGAGCCGGTACATCCATCAGGCCGGCCCCTGGTGTGGAAGAGGCGGAGATGATCGAAGGCTGCATCCGAAACCAGCGGGCTGCGCAGAAGAAGCTATATGACTGCTACTGTGATGCTATGTATACCACCGCATTCAGGATCACGGGAGATACTGGCTTTGCCTCAGATGCATTGCAGGAATCCTTCCTCCAGGTTTTCAGGGAGATAAAACAGCTAAGGAGCCAGGCTGCATTGGGCTCCTGGATAAAACGTATTGTCATTCGCAGCTCATTAAGGATCATTCGAAAGTATAAAAAGATTAGATTTACAGATCTTACCGGAAACGGGGAGCCTGTTGTATGGACACAACCCCTGCTGGGAGAAGAACTGGAAAAAGCCATCCTGGAACTTCCTGAAGGATACAGAGTTGTATTTTTGCTGGTTGAGGTGGAGGGGTATAAGCACCAGGAGGTAGCTGAAATACTTGGAATATCAGAAGGTACCTCCAAGTCGCAATTGTATCATGCTAAAAGGTACTTGCAAAAATTATTGAAAGAACAGATGTTTTAACATGCAGGAACTGAACAGGGACATATTAATCAATGGCATCCAGGGTCTTCCTCACCGGAAAGCCCCGGAAGGGCTCTGGCATGCCATTGAAAATGATTTGCCGGCCTATCCTGTGCAGGATCTGCCTGTTCACACTGCCCCGGCTGAGGCCTGGGAAGGGGTAGTAAGCATGCTTGACAGGAAATGGTCGCGGAAGAGGATACTCTGGTGGATGGTGCCATTCCTGATAATTTTTATGGGATCGGCGGTTGTGTATAATTCTTTTGTGGAGAAAGAGTCGCAGGTGACAGGTGGCAGGTTGCAGGAAAACGTTAAGATGACCGAACCCGGGGTTGTTTCAGAGGAACCGGAGCAGGAAAAACCCGATGAGGAAAAAGAACTTTTGATGGCCGTGGCAACCAGGGAAAAGGAGCAACCGGAAAAAGACCTGGCAGCATTTCAGCAACCAGACCGGAAGGATGATCTGAAAGCGTCTGTTTATGAGATACCGCCTGCATCCTGGACAGTTAACCCTATGAAAAGCCTTTTTATCAAAAATTTGGCTGAAAAGAATTCATCGGAAATATTGTCCGGCAATGAAATTCCATTTGAGGAAGAAAGTCCAGGCCCATCCTGGAATGACATCCACCTTGACTGCAATTTCAACGCTCCGGACCAATCAATTTATACGGGACTTTCCCTGGAGTATCAACAATTCCTGAAAGGCAGGAAATGGGAAGGGACCAGATTGAGAAGCTGGTTATCTGTTGATGCCACCATTGGTTACCGCATTGACAGGTTTGTTGCGGAGTCAGGACTGGGAGTGGCCTTTTCCGGGGATCTGACGAAAATCGATTACTCATACAGACAATATGAACTGGTGGATACATACGTATATGTCGACTCCATACATATTGATCCTATAACCGGGGTCGTTCAGTATTATACAACAACCGTGAATGTTTATGATTCTGTGGATCATATATCTGAAGCTGAAATAAAGACCCGTTACAAATATGTGCAGATCCCTCTGATGCTTGGTTATGAAGTGATCAGGGCAGACAGGTGGATGCTTGATGTGAAAGCAGGAGGTGCGTTTATTGCCCAGATAAGCAGGAAGGACAAAAACGCTATGCCGGGCCATGGTGAAGCAAGGATCATTGTCAACGATCCCTTTATGCAATACAGGAAGAAGAATTTTTTCAGGTTAACCGGTTCGGCAAGGTTTTTCTGGTGGCTGGATAAAAATTTGCGATGTTTTGCAGAACAATCCATCCATTATTATCCCAAGCCATTTTATAGCGGTCAGAAACCGGTTTCAACAGGTGTCAGGGTGGGTGTTATTTATAATTTTTAGCTTGAAATACAACGTTTTATACATATTGAGCCTCATTGAAATGGATAAGCTAACACAATACAGATAAAAGATGATCAGGACAATTACCATATACATACTTATAATATCCGCTCTTGTAGCAAGGTCACAGGTTACAGGTGTCAATGCCAGGGCAGATTCCTGTTTGCCTCCGGCCAACCTGACCGGTACGGTCGACCTTGATGATGTGACCCTTAACTGGAATTCACCATCTGATCCCGGCCGGGACCAGTGGGATGTGCAGTTTGAGTTTCCTTTGGCCTTTAATAATGGCGAAGCAGGTGCCGAAACCGATGGTTCATACTTTTATACTTCGATGTGGAATGACAGTGTGTTTCACAAATATAGCCTGGATGGTACCTATGAAGGTGAGATAATAATAGAAAATGTTTTTGGCATCCGGGATCTTGCATACGTTGAAAGCGAAGGCATGATGTACGGCAGCAATGCCACCGATGTGTTATACAGGATGGATTTTGAAAACCAAATACTGAGGGGGACCATTCCCGTTCCGGGGCCGGTCAGGGCAGTGGCCTACAATCCTGATGAGGATGTGTTTTATGCCAACAACTGGTCCTCCGAAATCATGGTTTTCGACCGGCAATCCGGTGCACTGGTGAGCAGTTTTCCTGTGGGTGCGTATGGGAGTTTTTACGGCTTTGCTTATGATAGCTGGAGTTCCGGAGGGCCTTATCTCTGGGGGTTCAGCCAGGATGGCAGCGGCGATGAGCTGGTGCAGATAAAGCTGCCTGAAGGCACAGAAACGGGTTTTACGCTTGATGTTTCCAGTCTGTTGTCTGTGTCCGGAAGCATTGCAGGGGGGCTGTTTACCCAGCCGGGGATGATCCCTGGCACGATCACCCTCGGAGGTGTAATACAAAACGAGGTTTTTTTCGGACTGGAGCTGACAGAACTGGCACCTAACTTCTTCCTGGAAGGATACAATGTTTTCCGTGACGGATTAAAGGTTAACAATGCGGTGATACAGGACACAAGTTTCACGGACCCTGACCTGCAGCCCGGAAACTATCAGTATGCTGTTACGGCATTGTATGTTGATTCTCTGGGAGCAGAGCTCTGTGAATCTGCACCTGCCGGACCCATCGACCTGGAGGTCATTGCGGCCCTTGTGCTTGGTGGCAATGCCTTTGCAGGAAGCAAGAAGATCGATGTAGGTATGGCTTATGGATACCGAATGCAGGGTAACTCCCTGGTGGATGAATATTCCACGGTTTTTGATACGCTGGGATATTATTTCTTTTATCCTTTGGGCAGCTTCCGGTATTATGTCAAGGCCGTCCCTTCAACAGGATCGGCGTATTACGATGATTATGTTCCTACCTACTATGGCAACAGCATACATTGGGAGAATGCCTCCCTGATCCACCTTCAGCAGAATATGTACAATGCGGACATCTCTCTGGTCCCCTTTGTTTCGAACCCGCCTGGTAACGGTTCCATCTCAGGCAGAATCTCTGCCGGGCAGGACACAGGCCGTTCGGGGTCCATGACCGGCATACCCGTGCTTCTTCTGAACAATGCCGGGGAATGCATAGGTCTGGACTATACCGATAACGGAGGACAGTTTCATTTCTCCGGCCTGGCCCTGGGAACATACCGCATCCTGGGAGAAATTGTAGGGAAATCCATGTCCCCCCTGGTCTATACCCTTACTTCCGGAGAGCCGGACCTGCAAGGCATCCAGCTTATCGTAACAGAACATCAGATCGTGCTGGGCGTGGATGAGGTGCTGCCTTCCTGGATTGAAATGATCAGTGAGGTTTATCCCAATCCATTTTCCTCGCAGGCATATATTGATTTATATGTTCTGGAAAACTCCCAGGTAGTATTGAAGATATCAGACCTGACAGGAAAAAAGCTTGGTTGGGAAAAGGTTGAATTGAGGCCTGGAAAGAACAGTATTATTTTATCTGCGAAAAATTTGAAGGCCGGGATCTATTTTCTCAGCATAGAAACAGGCGATGTTGTTGTTTCGAGGAAGTTTGTTGTTTTGTAGTTATGCATACCCACCCCCTATCTCCTCTTAAATCCTATCCCATGCTTCGACAAATGTTCCTGCACAGAAAAGTCACTGAAATCATCCAACGTGATGGTTTCCACCATAGTACCGGTCCTTTCTTCGGCCGTAAGTGACGCCATACGCAGGTTCTGGTTCCTGATGGCCCTTTCAACGATTTTCCTCACGGAACGGGCATTGCCGAAATACTGGTTGCGGTTTATGTAGAGGTATTGAAGGTATTCTTTCAGGTGTGCTTCTGCTTTCTTATCCATGGACATGTCGGCGCTGGCAAACATGTAAATGGCAATGTCAAACAATTCTTGTTCCGAGAAGTCCTCAAAATGAAAGGTCTGGTCGAACCTCGAACGCAGACCGGGGTTGGATTCGATGAAGGCGTCCATGGGCTTGGTATATCCTGCTACTATCACAGAGAACTCACCACGCCTGTCTTCCATTTGTTTGATAAGAGTTGAGACGGCCTTCTTGCCAAATTCAGGATGCCGTCCTTCTGTGATGGAATAGGCTTCATCAACGAACAGGATGCCTCCCATGGCTTCCTCTATCTTTTCCTTGGTCTTCAGGGCCGTCTGTCCGATATAGCCGGCGATAAGGTCACTGGCATCGGTTTCGATAAGATGTCCGCGTTCCAGGATGCCCAGCGACTTGTAGATGTTGCCCATGATCCTGGCAATCGTCGTTTTACCGGTTCCCGGGTTGCCTTTGAAAATACTATGAATGGAAAAAGCTTTCTGGACATCCCTGTTGATGTCACGGTAATATCTGACCAGCTTTATGGTATTTTTTATCTCCGTTTTGATGAGGTTCAGGCCTACAAGGCCATCGAGCTCTTTCATTGTATCAGAAAGCAGTTCCTCGTCGGTGGGAATGTCAACAAGGGATTTTCCCGCCCTGTTGATCAATCCTTCGATATCCTCTTCGCGGATGGTGCTCACCAGTTGTTTGTTCAGCTCTTCTTCTCTGAGGTTTTTCATGACACGCACTCCCATGTTGATCTTGGCTTCTTCGATGTGTCCGATGACCATCCTGGCGTTGCCAAAATGCTTATCCCTTTCGCGGTAGGCACGGATTACTTCTCTTTCAAGTGCCTGCTTTGCCGCGGGAGAAAGCTTCACGTGTTTCTTTTTACAGATATAGCCGGCGATCTGCATAAGTTCGGAGGGCGTATAATCCTCAAAATGAAATTTATAACGGAACCTCGACTTAAGTCCCGGGTTCGAGTTGATGAAGCTTTCCATTTCTTTCGGATATCCGGCTACCATGATGGCGATGTCCCCTTCGCCATCGCTCATCTCAGTGATCAGCTCTGCGATGGCTTCGTTGCCGAAATCCGTATCTGCGCCTTCCTTATGCAGCATATAGGCTTCGTCAATGAACAGGATGCCACCGCGGGCCTTTTCGATCTCGTCTTTGGTCATCTTGCCGGTCTGGCGGATGTATCCCGAAACAAGGTCACTGCTTTCCACGGTGTGGACATGGCCTTTGGATAATAGTCCCATCGACTGGTAGATCTTTCCCAGGAGACTGACGACCGTTGACTTCCCGGTTCCGGGATTCCCTGTAAAAACACTATGCAGTGTGAGGTCTTCTTCCTCCTCGTAGCCCATGTCCTTCCTGACCCTGATGAAGTCAAGGTAGGATATGTGCTCCCTGATCTGTGCCTTGATGTTTTCCAGCCCGATCAGCTCGTTCAGTTCTTTCATGGCTTCTTCCACAGTGACAGGCTTGCCGGCTTGCATCTCCTCTGCCGTTCCCGGATCTGTAATGTCGGCTATTGCCGGATCATCGTCGGGATTGTAGGTGCTTTCTGTTTCTGTCGTGGGCTCAGGTGTCTCACTGGCAACCCTTTCAATATCCTTATCGGCAACGCCGAAGGGGAGGATAGCAACGATCTCTTCCATAAACTCGATCTCCAGGGTGTATTCGTCTATGGCCCATGAACCGGGGTCGGTGCTCCCCCAGCCGTGGGTGATGGTATATACATCCTCGCCGGGATCGCCTTTTTCGATGTATTTCAGCACCGGTATGCGACCCACAAGCTGACCGGTATCGTTGAAATAATTGAAAAAGAGCTCGCAGAGCCATTCCGGCTTGGCATGGTTGACGAACCTGAACTCCCCGAAGATATATCTCGATGTTTCTGAGTTGAAAACCTTAAGGTATTTCCTTTCATCTTCCGGGATGTTATCATCGGGACCTTCGTATGTCTTCAAGGATAAAACATCAAAATATGGATTCCATGTTTTAGATGGCACACCAAATTCCTGGACATAAAATTTTGCGGTTCCCACCAGCACCCCGTTAATAGAAGCTTCCCAGATGTATTCTCCCTGTCTCCACAGCTTTCCATCCTCATCATCGCCCCATCCTTTGTCGATGAATGCGAGGTTTTCGGTTTTGGGCACCTTTATCTTCTCATCAATGGTACAGACCTCTTTTTCTTTTTTCCCTTTGTCGAGTTTAAACACTTTGAAGACAAACTGTGCTTCCCAGTCTTCTTCATCAAACTTCTTGTTGAAGAAAGCAAGTTCTACACCAATGTATGTAAGTTCCCAGCGGTCGAAAACCTGCCGGAATTTCTTTCTGTTGTTGACGACATTCTGCCAGTTATAAACCTGTAAGGATTTGAATTTGTAGTTGGTGTTGTTTTTCATTGAGGCATCTTATTCTAAGAATGGAAATATACTTTGTTTGAAAGATGCAAAGATAATAGAAATCAGAGACCAGAGAGCAGAAATCAGAGATGAGAAATTGGAGATGAGAGGGGGGAGAAATTTATATGTATTTGTGGACTTCTCCGTAGTTTTGCCAAAAACCTTTTTCC
>JAGYLD010000055.1 GCA_018401355.1 Bacteroidales bacterium | reverse complement strand
ATCATTTGCAATGCAGATGAAGGTGACCCGGGTGCTTTTATGGACAGGTCACTTCTTGAAGGAGATCCTCATGCTGTGATCGAGGGAATGATCATTGGTGCATATGCCATTGAAGCAACCGGGGGTGTTATCTATTGCCGTGCAGAATACCCGCTGGCGATTAAACGGTTGAATATTGCTATTGAGCAGGCCAGGGAGAAAGGATATCTAGGAGAAAATATTCTTGGGATTGATGGTTTTAATTTTGATGTTTACATAAAAGAAGGTGCTGGTGCTTTTGTTTGTGGTGAGGAAACAGCCTTGATTGCTTCAGTGGAAGGACAAAGAGGAATGCCACGGAAGAGGCCTCCATTCCCTGCTGCATCAGGATTATGGAAAAAACCGACAAACATCAACAATGTTGAGACTTTTGCAAACATTCCGTGGATACTGTTACACGGAGCAGAGGAATATTCAAAATATGGCACAGAAAAGAGCAAAGGCACCAAAGTGTTTGCACTTGCAGGAAAGATAAAGCGTTCAGGTCTGGTTGAGGTGCCAATGGGCATGAGCATCAGGGATGTGATCTTTAAATTGGGCGGAGGTATCAAAGATGAAAAGAAATTCAAGGCAGTCCAGATGGGTGGACCCTCCGGAGGATGTATTCCCGAGCATCTTGCAGACACCATCGTTGACTACGATTCTGTGAACGCAACAGGTGCCATTATGGGTTCAGGTGGTATGGTTGTCATGGATGAGTCAACATGCATGGTGGATGTTGCGAAGTTCTTCCTGGAGTTTACCCAAAAGGAATCATGTGGAAAGTGTACTTTTTGCCGTGTAGGAACCATGAGGATGCTTGAGATACTTCGGCGCATCACTGAGGGTAAGGGGGAGGATGGCGATATCGAACGGCTGGAAGAATTGGCTTATCAGATCAAAGACAATTCCCTTTGTGGATTGGGACAAACTGCTCCCAACCCTGTTTTAACAACCATCAGGTATTTCAGGGATGAATACGAAGCACACATAAATGATAAGAAATGCCCTGCACTTGTATGCACGGCTCTTTTAACTTATACTGTTGATCCTGAAAAGTGTACTGGTTGTACCGTTTGTGCAAAAAATTGTCCTGTGGATGCCATTTCAGGAGAAAGGAAAGAGCCGCATGTTGTCGACCAGGAAGTTTGTATTAAATGCGGTATGTGCTATACCAAATGTAAATTCGACGCCATAATACTATCATAAAATCTTTTAAAGACTCACAAGAAATGGGCGAAAAAGT
Source organism: Bacteroidales bacterium (assembly GCA_018401355.1). GTDB lineage: Bacteria > Bacteroidota > Bacteroidia > Bacteroidales > B18-G4 > M55B132. The sequence continues at coordinate 14,631 of JAGYLD010000055.1, read as the reverse complement.
AAATGTTATTTTAAACGGAAAAATTACTACCGGATACAGGGGAGAAACTATTCTTGATTTAGCCCGGAGAAACGGAATCGAGATACCTACCTTATGCCATGATCCCCGTCTGGAACCATATACATCATGTTACGTTTGTGTTGTTGAGGTTGAAGGTCTGAGGGGCTTACAGCCATCCTGCTCAACCATGATATCTGAAGGGATGCGCATCGAAACAGATAACGATAAAGTTCGAAAATCGCGGAAAACAGCGCTGGAACTTCTGCTTAGCAATCATTATGCTGATTGCCTTGGCCCGTGTACCCAGACCTGTCCTGCCGGCGTCGACGTACAGGGATATATCTCCTTGATTGAGAAAGGTAAATATCATGATGCGGTTGCGTTAATTAAAGAAACAAACCCGCTACCGGCAATATGCGGCAGGGTTTGTGTAAGGCCTTGTGAGGTTGCTTGCCGTCGAAACCTGCTGGATGAAGCAGCACCAGTTGGCATAGATTACCTTAAAAGGTTTGCCTCGGACTATGACCTTGAATCATCCAATAAATATATCCCTGAAATAAAAGAATCAACAGAAAAGAAAGTAGCGGTTATCGGGGCGGGACCAGGTGGCTTGTCCTGCGGATTTTTCCTTCAAAAGGAAGGTCATCAGGTTGATATCTTTGAAGCAAGTCCAAAGGCAGGCGGATGGCTTAGATATGGTATTCCTGAGTATCGTTTGCCCAATGATCTTTTACAGAAAGAGGTGGATAACATCACAGAGATGGGTGTCAATATTAACTACAACCAGCGTCTTGGTGATAACCTTAAATATGAAGATCTTAAAGAGAAGTATGATGCGCTGATCCTGACCATCGGATCTCAGAAAGGTACCCATATCGGATGTGAAGGCGATGATGCGGAAAATGTATATTCCGGCATTGATTTTTTGAAAAAGATGGAGATGAGCGGAGAGAAAGAAGATTTCTCCGGAAAGAAAGTTGCTGTCGTTGGTGGAGGGAACACAGCCATGGACTGTTGCCGTACCTCGATCAGGTGTGGGGCAGATAAAGTTTATGTTATATACCGGCGTACAGAAAATGAAATGCCGGCCAATCCGATTGAGATCCATGAGTCGAAGCTGGAAGGTGTTGAATACCTGTTTCTGACAAATCCTGCAAAGATCAATAAGGACAAAGAGGGGAAAGTGAAAAGTGTAACCTGCCTGAAAATGGAATTGGGTGAACCTGATGCCTCAGGAAGGCGCAGGCCAGTGCCTGTACCTGGATCAGAATATGAGCTGGATGTTGACATCATACTGGCAGCGATAGGGCAGAAAACTGTAGTAAATTTTCTTGATGATATCAATAAAAACCATAAAAATGGCCATGAGCTGAAGCTGAACAGGTGGGGTGATATTGAAGCAGACCCAAAGACACTTCAAACAGGTATTCCCAATGTTTTTGCAGCGGGTGATGGTGTCACCGGACCAGCCACACTGATCGAAGCCATCGCCCAGGCAAGGGTTGCTTCTCATAGTTGTGATTTGCTGTTGAAAGGCAAGGAAATTGTTCCTATGAAAAAGGAATTCATCAGCAAAAAGGAGAATTTTAAAGAACAGGTAGCAGAAGATTATGTTGGTATGTTTGAGAAGCAGGAAAGAGAGGAAATGCCTACTTTAGCACCTGGAGACCGGCTTAATTTTCAGGAGGTTGAGCTTGGATATGAAAATGAGGAAGTGGCCATTCATGAGGCGCAGAGATGTCTTGAATGCGGATGTACAGAATTGTTTACCTGCGACCTGAAGAAGTTCTCAACCGATTATGAGGCCGACCAGCAAAAGTTTGCAGGAGATTTTAAAGAATATAAGGTGGATTTCAGGCATCCATTCATAGAGATTGATTCCAATAAATGTATCTTATGTTCGAGGTGTATCAGGATATGCCGTGAGGTGGTGGGTGCCAATGCGCTGGGACTGATCCACCGTGGTTTTGAGACATATGTTGCTCCTGCATTGGGGAACTCTCTGCAGGATACCAATTGTGAAAGTTGCGGAATGTGTATTAGCACTTGTCCGACAGGAGCCATTACGGAAAATGTACCCTTTAAGCCGGGGCCTGTCAAAACCCTGGAAGCTGAAAGCATTTGTAATTACTGTTCCATTGGTTGTAAGGTAGTATATAACCACAAGAGCCAATTTGTGATGAGCGTCACAGGAAAAGAAGGAACAGCCAATCCGGAGGGGAATATTTGCAAATACCCCAAGTTTGGATATCATTATATGAATGATAAAAACAGGATAATCAAACCTTTACACAAAGTCAATGGTCGTTTTGAGGAAATAAGCCTGGATGATGCCATCAAACTCATAGCACAAAGACTTAAAGAATCCAGTCCTGATGAAAACGCCTTTTTTGCAGGAGGAAGGCTCACAAATGAGGAGCTTTACCTGATCCAGAAGATGGCAAGAGCGGGTGTTAAAACCAACAATATATCCAGCTTCCATTATTTGAACCGCGGTGAAGGTTATCAACATAATTCCACAGCCAACGTTCCTTTTGAGCAAATTAAAGGCGCCAGCAAGATTTATCTTATCGGATCAGAGATCAACCAGGATAATGCTGTTGCTGGTTTTATGATCCATAACAGCCATAAGAAAAATGCTGTTCCTGTGGACCTCGTTACTGTTCACAGCCATAGTTCGATGAAGCATAAGGTTGACCGGGTGGTAACCGTTAAGTCATATTATTATTTCATCAAGGCCATTAATTACTATTTGCTTGCCAATAACTTTGAGAACAAGTTGTTCCTGGATGATCAATGTGAAGGTTTTGTGGAATACAAGGAATTTTTGCTTAAAGAGAATTTTGTTGATCTTATTGAGAAATCCGGTGTGCCTTACATGGACCTCGTTGTTGAATTTGCCAAGGAGATCAACAGGCAGATGAATGCTGTTATCGTATTTTCTGAGAAAGAGTTGTCTGCCAATGCAAGCCGGGAACTTTTCAACCTTTCTCTTATCACAGGTAAATTAGGAAAGACTTCCTGTGGAATCATTTCTCTGAAGGAAAAAAATAACTCAGAAGGGTTGTTTAATATGGGAATACGACCGGCTATCGGAAAGTCGGTGGAGTATCCATTAATGATGCAGATTACAAGAAAAAGCTTCAGAAGAAATGGAAAGTCGAGGACTTACCTGTTTTCGATAATAATAGTGTTTTCACGCATCTTGAAACCGGCAAGCTAAAGAACATGCTTATTTTTGGAGAAGACCCGCTTGGTTGTGCCTTAAATAAGGTCCAGGTGGCAGGCTGGCTGTCCGTGGCTGATTTTATAATTGTTCAGGATTATTTTATGACGGAGACAGCCAAACATGCCGACCTGATTTTGCCCGCATCATTACCGGTTGAGATCGGAGGTAGTTTTACAAATACACAAAAGCAGATTCAGGAGTTTAATCCGGAATTTGAGTCCGCTGCGGATTCTTCCTCCATTGCGCAGTTAAGTAAATTATTGGTTAAATTGGGATTGAAACAGACTGATGATGTAAAGGATATCCTCCAGGAAGCCTTATCTCTGCTTTCTGCAAAACAGGATGGAAAGTATTGTCTTGAATACACATACAAGGATAATGATAACCGTATGTTCAATTATGGTTGCGACAACATCGTAAAACGTTTTGAAGAAGAATTCAACAAAGCATTGTTAGTTAAGTAAAATTTATAATAATGAAAGATTTTAAGTCGATAGATGATATTTTGGATTTTGCCATCGAAGAAGAGCAAAAAGCCGTGGATTTTTATACAGACCTTTCATCCCGTGCCACTTCTGATGAAATGGAGAAGGTATTTGAAGAATTTGCCCAGGAAGAGGTGAGCCACAAAATGCGTCTCATGAAGGTCAAAGAAGAAGGCTTGTATGAAATGAAACCGGAAAAAGTTAACGACCTGAAGATAGCAGACTACATCGTAAATGTAAAAGCATCTCCTGAAATGTCATACCAGGATGCACTTGTTGTTGCTATGAACAAAGAAAAAGCAGCATTTAAGTTATACATGGCTTTGTCTGAAAGAGCTCCTAACAACGATATGAAAGAACTATTTCTTTCGCTTGCCCAGGAAGAATCCAAACACAAACTCCGCTTTGAGTTGGAATATGACGAATTTGTCTACAGAGAAAACTAAATCAAGAGATTAGAAAATATATGAAGGGCCTGTTCTTGAAGAGTCAGGCCTTTTTCTTTGTTCAATTTTGTACATTTGTTTTCTGCAAAACTCATCCTAAAAATAAAATGACTACCAAACCAAGTCCACTAAGGGTTCCGAAATATATCTTCCATGATACTTCATTTGACAACCTGATGAAGAAGAGGATCTACCATGTCCTGCTTGTTTCAAGTACCTACGACGCATTCATCCTGGAAGAAGACGGAAGGATTGACGAACTGATCTTCAACGAATATGTTTCCCTAAACCTGAGGTACCCGCCCCAGTTTATTCAGGTGACTTCCGAAGGACAGGCTATGCAGGTACTTGAGGAGAAAAATATTGACCTGGTTATAACCATGCTCAGCGCTGAGGATAGCGATGCATTCGGTGTCGTGAGAAGGTTGAAAGAACATCATCCCCAAATCCCGGTGGTAGTTTTGACACCCTTTTCCAGGAAAATCACATTAAGTTTGAACCAGGAAGACCTGTCGAAGATTGATTATATCTTTTGCTGGCTTGGCAATGCTGACCTTTTACTGGCCATCATAAAACTTATTGAGGATAAGATGAACGCGGACCATGATGTTCAGGAAGTGGGAGTTCAGGCCATTTTGTTGGTTGAGGATTCAGTCAGGTTCTACTCGAGTTACCTGCCTCACATATACAAGTTGATCTTTAAGCAATCAAAGATGTTTATGACAGAGGGTTTAAATGAGCACCAGCAAATGCTCAGGATGAGGGGACGTCCAAAGATCCTGCTGGCAACAAGCTATGAAGAGGCCATGCAGTTCTATGAAAAATATAAGAACAATCTGCTTGGCATCATCACCGATATTAAATATCCGAGAAACGGGATAGAAGACCCTGAAGCTGGTATTCAGTTAAGCAGAAAAGTAAAAAGGGATGATAAGCTGATGCCGGTGCTTTTGCAATCATCCGATGAACATTTTCAGGATCTGGCAAAAGAGATGAAAGTGGGGTTTATTAATAAGTATTCGAAGTCTTTATCCATAGAACTGAAGAATTTTATCAGGGAGTATTTTGCTTTTGGGGATTTTGTTTTTATTGATCCGGAGTCCATGGCAGAGCTTGACAGGGCCAAAAACCTAAGGGAATTACAGGAAAAAGTTTTTCAGGTTCCCGATGTTTCCCTTACCTACCATTTATCTCGCAATCATTTTTCAAAATGGCTTAGAGCCAGGGCGTTATTCCCTCTTGCAGAAATGTTTAAAGAGATCACACTGGATGACTTCAATGACCTTGATGAGGTGAAAAGATATTTGTTTGATGCAATTGGAAGCTTCAGGCTTAGTAAAGCCCGTGGAGTTATTGCGCAGTTTTACCGCGACCGGTTTGATGAATACCTTACTTTCACCAGGATTGGTTCGGGTTCTATCGGTGGTAAGGCCAGGGGATTGGCTTTTCTTGATTCCATGATAAAAAGGAACAGGCTGTTTGATAAGTGGGAGGATGTGACTGTGGCTATTCCCAGGACTGTTGTGATCAGCACCGATGTTTTTGATGAGTTTATGGAGGAGAATGATTTATACGGTATAGCACTTTCCGGTAAATCCGATAAAGAGATCCTGGAACACTTTATCACCGCACGTTTACCATTTCGCATCCATGAAGACCTGTATACATTTATCTCTGTTGTTCAAAATCCAATAGCCATCCGCTCTTCCAGCTTGCTGGAGGATTCTTATTACCAGCCATTTGCCGGGATATATTCAACCTACATGATCCCAAATGTCATTTCTGATGAGAGGAAGATGTTGGAAATTCTCAGTGATGCCATCAAAAGTGTATATGCATCCGTATATTATAAGGATAGTAAAGCATATATGACGGCTACATCCAATGTCATCGACGAGGAAAAAATGGGCATTGTTTTGCAGGAAGTGTGTGGCAAAAGTTATGATAAAAGATTTTATCCATCCCTTTCAGGTGTGGGCCGGTCGATAAACTTTTATCCCATCCCACCTGAAAAGCCTGAAGACGGAATCATAAACATAGCGCTGGGGCTTGGGAAATATATTGTTGATGGTGGTGTTTCTTTGAGGTTTTCACCGAAATACCCCAGGAAAGTCCTGCAAACTTATTCTGCGGAAATGGCCCTAAAAGAAACCCAGAAATATTTCTATGCCCTGAACCTTGATGCTGATAGTTTTCATCCTTCCACTGACGATGGTGTCAACCTGGTTCAATTAAGAATAGCTGAAGCAGCAAAAGATAACTCCTTAAAATATGTTGCATCTACTTATGATTTCCAAAACAATGTTATCCGTGACGGGGTTCATTATGATGGAAGAAAGATCATAACGTTTTCAAATATTCTAAACCACAATGTTTTCCCTTTGGCAGATATTTTGAAGGAAATTTTGGAAATCGGGCAAAGGGAAATGGGTAAGCCCATTGAAATTGAATTTGCTGTAGAACTCAACCGGCCAAAATCAGAGACGAAGGTTTTTAATTTGTTGCAGATACGACCCATCGTTGATAATGATGAGACAGTGGATCTGCATCTTGATAAGGTAGATGAAGAAAAAACGATAATTACTTGCAATTCTGCCCTTGGAAATGGAATTATCAAAGGCTTAAAGGATTTTGTTTACATCAAGCCGGAGGCTTTTGATGCATCGAAAAGTCCAGAGATCGCCAACGATATTGGGAATCTTAATGATAAAATGGCGGAAGCGGGTAAAAATTATATCCTTGTTGGACCGGGACGCTGGGGGTCAACCGATCCATGGCTTGGTATACCGGTCAAATGGCCACAGATATCTTCTGCCCGTGTTATTGTTGAATCAGGATTAAGTGATTACAGGATTGATCCAAGCCAGGGAACCCATTTTTTTCAGAACCTGACTTCTTTCAGGGTCGGTTATTTTACCATAAACCCGTATCGCAAGGATGGGTTTTATGACCTGGATTATCTGAACTCTTTTGATGCGGTTTATGAAGATGATTTTGTCAGGCATATAGAATTCCCAGAGCCAGTGATCATTGAGATAGACGGAAAAAGGAATAAAGGGGTTATTTTTAAAATGGGAGAGAAGGCAGAATAGGTTGTTTGGACAAAATTTGGTCTAATGTATTGCAATACTTTAAATATATTCATCATGAAGAAAAATGTTTTTTTTGTATTTGCGTCACTGGTACTTTTTGCAGCAGTTTCGTGTACACAGCACGATGACAGCAAGAATGTACTGACAGAGCGCATTCAGTATGATGTACCTATAAAGAATCCGGATCCAAATGCCAATTGGTGGGTGCAAAATCTGGTGGGTCCCGACAGAGAAGCCCTGGTCATACAAATCTTCAATAAAGCAAAATCAGGAGAGATTGCTGTTTATGACTATTTTAATTCTCCACTTACGCCCAATGAAGTTCAGAATATGGGTGTTGATACATTGATACAGACCCTGAAAAGGAATGTCCCACCTTATGATGAATATGACACCACCATCATCACTTCACTTAAAACCGGTGATGTCACAAAGTTGAGATTCCTGGAGGAATGGAAAATGGATGATCAGGGTTTGTTGATAGAAAAAAGGGTGCTGGGGATGGCACCGGTAAAAATGGTTGATTATGCCGGGAAGCAATACTCCATGCCACTTTTCTGGGTGTATTTTGATCCAGAGTATCCGGGAAAATTGCTGGATAAATGATTTTTATTATTCTTGTAGTTTGTTGTTGACCAAATTGTTAAGTAAACAGAGGATGAGTAGCCGCGGGAAAAATTTTCCTAAAATATATTATCATACACTGGACAATGGTTTAAGGTTGGTCCACCGGTATGTAGATGCTCCTGTTGCCCATTTTGGCCTTTTTATTCACACCGGCTCAAGGGATGAATCAGAACAGGAGAATGGACTGGCTCATTTTATTGAACATGTGGTTTTTAAAGGTACAAAAAGAAGAAAGGGATTTCATATACTAAACCGTATTGAGAGTGTCGGCGGGGAGCTGAATGCATTTACCACCAAGGAATTTACTGTGATCTACAGTACCTTCCTGAAGCATTACTACAACCGGTCAGTAGATCTGATCGCAGATATTGCAATCAACTCGGTGTTTCCGGAAAAGGAGCTGGAAAAGGAGAAGGAGATCATTATCGATGAGATCAACTCATACCTTGACAACCCCTATGAGCTGATTTTTGATGAGTTTGAGGGCCAGGTGTTCAGTGGCCATCCTTTATCCAGGAATATACTCGGAGAACCGGATTTGATAAAAAAGTTTAAAAGGGATGACGTTCTACAGTTTATTTCAAGAAACTACAGTCCTGGTAATATGGTTGTAACTTCTGTAGGGAAGATCGGGGCCCAGAGCTTCTTCAGGATGTGTGAAGGAAGCTTTGGTCATTTGCCCCAAAAAGAAACCAGCAATGTTCGCAGCAGGTTTAAAGGGTATGAACCAAAAAACATCGTTGAGCAACGCAATACACATCAAACACATTGCATGATCGGAACGGAAGCATATGCAAGGTCTGATAAGAAAAGGAATACACTGATGTTGTTGAATAACATTCTTGGCGGGCCCGGACTGAATTCGCGCTTAAACCTTCTTATCAGAGAAAAATACGGCTATTCTTATCATATTGAATCAATGTATCAGCCTTATTCGGATACAGGATTATGGTGTGTTTACATCGGAACCACAAATGGATCTTCAGAGAAAACAACCCGCCTGGTACTGAAAGAACTGAAAAAATTCCGCGACAAAAAGTTGGGAACGATTCAGTTGAGCCGGGCAAAAGCACAATTGACAGGACAAATGGCAATCCACTTTGAGTCGAATCAAAGCCGCTTGCTTTCCATTGGAAAAGGCATGTTGCTGGATAAAAAGATCAATACCCTGGAATCAATATACGGGGAAATTGAAAGGATTACCAGCGAAGAGATACTTGAGGTTGCCAATGAAATTTTTGACGAAAAGAAATTAAGTTATCTAACCTATACATCCAAATACAATGATCATTGACTCTGCCATCCGGGAATTTGCTGAACAATACTCTACACCCCAGTCTGACGTATTAAGAAAACTTGAAAGAGATACATTCCTTCATGTTATAAATGCCAATATGTTATCAGGACATATCCAGGGATTGTTCCTGGAAATGATCAGTATTATGATGAAGCCACGGCGTATCCTTGAGATTGGCACATATACTTCATATGGTACCATTTGTCTTGCCAAAGGCCTGGTAGAGGATGGGATCATACATACCATTGAAAGCAACATTGAGCTGGGGGATATGATAAATATGCATCTTGATAAAGCTGGTATTGCAAAAAAAACCAAACTGCATTTTGGTGATGCCAGGGAGATCATTCCTTCGCTTGATGAGGTTTTCGACCTGGTATTCATTGACGCAACGAAGCATCAGTATATTGAATATTATGATCTGGTTTTCGATAAGGTAAAGCAGGGAGGCTTCCTCATTGCTGACAATGTATTATGGAGCGGAAAAGTCCTAAATGACAAAAAAGATCAGGAAACACAATCGATCGTTGAATTTAACAGAAAGGTAACTGAAGATAAAAGAGTAGAAAATTTGCTTCTTCCTGTGAGGGATGGCCTGATGTTGATAAGAAAATTATAGCTATTTCAATAAAGGGAAAATTTCTTTCAGGATCTTATTCAGTTTTGAAGGAAGAACCGGTTTAGAAATGTATTTATCGCATCCCGCCGAAAGTGCTTTTAATCTGTCCTCTTCCATAGCATAGGCAGTCAGTGCAACGACAATCAGTTCCGGTCTGAGGTTCTTGATGATCTTTGTTGCCTCATAACCATCCATTTCCGGCATTTTAATGTCCATAAATACCAGGTCAACATGGACCCCTGATTTTATTAAGTCAACCGCTTCCAAACCCGTCATGGCGCGATAAATTTTTATAGACTTCCTGGAAAGTATTTCATAGAGGTATTGATAATTGGTGTCATCATCTTCAGCGATCAACATGGTCAAACCTGTTCCATCAACAACAGGAACAGCGTCTTTTTCAGGAAGGGGAACTTCTGATGATTTTTCAACCATAGGATTGTAAGGTATTGTAAAGTAGAATGTTGAGCCTTTTCCTGGTTCCGAATCCACCCAGATCTTACCTCCCAGGAATTGAACCAGACCTTTGCAAATGGAAAGCCCCAAACCTGTCCCGCCATGCTGTCTGCTTGTATGTTCTTCCACCTGATAAAACCTGTTGAATATTTGTTGCTGGTTTTTGCTGTCAATACCGTAACCAGAATCTTCAACAAAAAACACTATTTCCTTGTCATTTGCCGCGTATCCAAACCGGATATGCCCTGTGTTGGTATATTTAAAGGCGTTGTTCAGAAGGTTGTTAAGGATTTGCTTAAGCCTTTTCGGATCGGTTTTAACCATGAATTTATCCTGTGACAGTTCTTTTTCTGCATGAAAGGATAATCCCTGGATAGTGGCAAGCCGGGCATAGAATTCACGCAAATCATCTATGATTTCATTCATGTTTACATTTTCCAGTTCCAGCTTTACCTGTCCGGTTTCAATCTTTGAAATATCCAGGATGTCATCTACGATCCCAAGCAATTGCTGGCAACTGTTGTTGATGATCCTGGTAAATTCAATTCGTTTTTTATCATCAATGTTAGGGTCGGTGAGCAATTCAGAGAAACCTATGATTCCGTTCATGGGTGTTCTGATCTCATGACTGACGTTGGCAAGAAAAGCTGATTTCAGCCTGTCGCTTTCTTCAGCTTTCTCTTTTGCCCTAATGATCTCGGCTTCATAATTTATTCTTTCCGAGATGTCAATAGCAATACCTCTCAGACCCACAATCTTATTGTCTTTTAATATCGGAGTATTGAATATTTGAAGGGTAATGATCTTTCCATCCTTCGTCATTGCCCTGTATTCATTTCCGCTGATGGGTTCTCCCCTGAAGATGGCTTCAATTCGTGCCAACAGTTTTACCAGATCTTCAGGAACAATAATGTCTTTAAAATTTACATTTTGCTTTTTCAGGTTTTCTTCGGTAAATCCGAATTTGCTTAGGGTGGCTTTATTCACATAAGTAAACCTGCCGTTCATATCCATTTCAAAAACAACTTCTGGCAATAAATCAGCGAGTTGTCTATATTTTTTCTCACTATCCTGAAGACTGATTGTAGCTTCGTGTTCTTCAGTTACATCACGTGTGATGGCGTTAATGCCAGTGATCTTGCCTTGTTCGCGGATTATACCTACATTTACAATGCCATATTTTTTTTTGCCATCTTTGTCGATCCAACGATACTCGAAGTTTGAAATGTTCTTTCCCAACAATACTGAAGCAAAGATCTTGATGTATTTTGGCAAGTCCCTTTTATCGAAAATATCAAGTTTAGTAAAGTGTTTCCCAATGATCTCCTCGGGTTGGTAATTGTTCATGTTGAAAAATGCCTGATTGCAATGGGTTACGTATCCCTTCCTGTTAACGATGACAGAACCCTGTGGGGCAAGTTCGAAAAATGCCCTGTACTTTTCCTCTGATTCTTTTTCCCTGGAAATATCTTCGAAAAGCCAAATCACCCCTTTATTGACATCCCCGGGGTCTATCGCCTGTCCTGTTAGCCTGCACCATACTGTGTGGCCTTTCTTGTGCCGGAATGCCCATTCTGTTACAATGTCCTTTACCTGTTGATCAAAGTAATGCTTTTGTCCAAACTCTAAATATTTCTCATGGTTCAGGTGTATTGCTTCTACCGATTTACCTGCAAGTTCCTGGTTTTTATACCCAAGGATACTTGTAAAGCGTTCATTTACGCTCAGGATTTTCCGGTCGTTAATGAGGTACAAGATCCCTATCAGGGAATTTTTCAGTATGGCTTCAAAGGCATGAACACCTTTATCCTCATTTTTATGAAAAGAAAGAGGGTCTTTCCGGTGCATAATAAAAGATTAAAATCAAAAGATTTGGGTTGAAAATGAATTCCTTGCAAAGATATAACAAATTATCAGACTTTATATTTGAACTCTATCTTGCTGAGTTCTTCGTTGGCTTTTACAATCTTATCCTTCAGGGCCATTTTGTAGCCGATCACCTTTTCCATCATGGCTTCGTCCCCTGTAGCGATAATCTGTGCCGCCAGGATGCCTGCATTCTGTGCTCCGTTGATGCCGACTGTTGCAACGGGTATCCCCGGAGGCATCTGGACGATGGAAAGAAGGGAATCCAGTCCGTCGAGGGATGCTTTGATGGGGACGCCAATCACCGGTAACGGGGTCATAGCTGCGATAACACCCGGAAGGTGAGCTGCCATGCCAGCTGCGGCAATGATCACTTTAATGCCCCTGTCTTTTGCTTCTTTGGCAAACTTTTCAACTTTCTCCGGGGTCCTGTGCGCTGATAGTGCATTGATCTCAAAAGGAATCTCAAATTCATCAAGAATCTTTGCCGCTTTCTCCATCACCGGCAGGTCGGATGTGCTGCCCATAATAATGCTGACTAATGCTTTCATGATTTAATTTATTATTGATTAGTTAATTGTATTTTTGCTAATTTAACAACTGTAAAGCCATAAGGTTGAAAATTCAAAAGGGTCATAAAAATAATAATCTTCATGGAAAAGATCCGGGTTCGCGATAAAAACTTTAAAACGTATATTAAACATAATGATATCCAGGAAGTGATCAGCAGGCTGGCTTCCCGTATCAATAATGATCTCAAGGGTAAGAATCCCCTGTTTGTCGTGGTGCTGAACGGTGCCTTCGTTTTCGCAGCCGATCTCTACAGAAAGCTGGAATTCGACAGTGAGATCACATTCATAAAGTTATCTTCATACCAGGGCATGAAAAGCACACGTTCTGTGAAGGAAGTTGTCGGGCTTGACCGCGACCTTGCCGGCAGGGAGGTGGTGATCCTCGAGGATATCATTGATACGGGAAAGACCATGGCCTATGCTAAGAAAAAGTTCCTTGACCTTGGTGCCCAAAGGGTATACATTGCAACCCTTTTGTTCAAGCCGGATGCATTTGAAGAGAATTACACCATCGATTACGTTGGCATGAAGATCCCCAACGATTTTATCGTGGGCTTCGGCCTGGATTACGATGGTCATGGAAGGCATTATCCTGATATTTATAAAGTTACAGATTAAGATGGCAGGTAACCCAAATTTTGTCGATTATGTGAAGATAAATTGCCGTTCAGGCAAGGGCGGGGCGGGCTCATCCCATTTCCGGAGGGAAAAGTTTGTTCCCAAGGGAGGCCCCGATGGTGGTGATGGTGGCCATGGCGGGAATGTTATCCTGACAGGCAATGCACAGCTCTGGACACTGTTGCATTTGAAATATACCAGGCATATACGGGCGGAGAGCGGACAAAATGGCGGGGCACAGAAAGCAACAGGAGCGACCGGCAAGGATGCCATCATAGAAGTGCCCCTGGGTACCGTTGCCAGGAATGCAGAGACAGGAGAGATCATAGGAGAGGTGACGGAAGACGGACAAACGGTGATCCTGCTGAAAGGGGGTATGGGCGGACTGGGAAATGACCATTTTAAAAGCGCCACCAACCAGGCACCGCGTTATGCGCAGCCAGGACAACCCGGACTGGAAGAATGGATCATCATCGAATTGAAGCTTCTGGCGGATGTAGGCCTCGTGGGCTTTCCCAATGCAGGAAAGTCGACACTTTTATCCGTTGTTTCAGCCGCAAAACCCGAGATTGCCGATTATCCTTTCACGACCATAAGGCCCAACCTGGGTCTGGTACCTTACCGCGACAGTCGTTCCTTTGTCATGGCCGACATACCCGGCATCATTGAAGGAGCCCACGAAGGCAAAGGACTTGGCCTGAGGTTCCTCAGGCATATCGAAAGGAACTCCATCCTGCTTTTTCTGGTGCCGGCCGACAGTGAAGACATACGCAAGGAGTTTTACATCCTGAAAAACGAACTGAAACAATATAACCCGGAGCTGCTGGACAAAAGCATCATCCTGGCCATAAGCAAGTCGGATATGCTGGATGATGAACTGAAAAGAGAAATTGAACCCGAACTTCCCGATGTGCCTTATGTCTTTATTTCTTCCGTGGCGCAACAGGGATTGATGAAATTAAAGGACATGATCTGGCAAAAGCTGACGGACTGAAAAGAAAAATATTTTTTGAGGATCAAAACAAAATGGAAAAGTTACAAGGCGCAGGTCACAAGTCACAAGTTGCAAAGTTGTAACCTGCAACCTGTAACTCATAAAAACCATTATCAATGATTGAGTGGTTGACAAACATAGACGAAAAGCTCTTTCTCATCCTGAATGGAGCGTATACCTCTTTTCTGGACCAGCCCATGTACTGGATCAGCAACAAATACATCTGGATCCCCATGTATGCAGTGTTCCTCTGGATGCTGATCAAAAACTACCGTTGGAAGACCCTGTATTTACTTCTCTTCATGGCCATCCTGATCACCCTCAGCGATC
>JAGYLD010000054.1 GCA_018401355.1 Bacteroidales bacterium | reverse complement strand
AAGCTTAAAGATGAAAGAAACAACGAGGAAGTACAGAAATCCCTTGAGGCAATAACCAAAGCATGTGAGACCGGTGAAGGAAACCTCCTGGAGCTTGCCGTTGATGCAGCTAAGAAAAGGGCTACTCTAGGTGAGATATCTTATGCCTGTGAAAAGGTTTTCGGACGATATAAAGCTGTAATACGCACCATATCAGGTGTTTATTCGGCAGAGTCCAAGGAAAACAGCAGTTTCAATAAAGCTTGTGAGCTGGCCGATAAGTTTGCAGAGCTTGAAGGAAGAAGGCCCAGGATCATGGTGGCCAAGATGGGACAGGACGGTCACGACAGGGGTGAAAAGGTCGTTGCTACCGGTTTCGCCGACATCGGCTTTGATGTTGATATCGGTCCGTTGTTCCAGACACCCGCTGAAACCGCAAAACAGGCAGTGGAGAACGATGTGCACATCGTGGGAGTCTCCAGCCTGGCAGCAGGTCATAAGACATTGGTGCCCCAACTCATTGAAGAATTGAAGAAACTTGGCCGCGAAGACATCATGGTGATCGTTGGAGGTGTGATCCCGGCGCAGGATTACGATTTTCTTTACAGAGCCGGTGCTGTCGCCATATTTGGCCCCGGAACCGTCATTTCCGATGCCGGGATTAAATTGCTGGAGATTTTGATTGAGATGAGGGAGTAACTACATATCCATATTATACTGCACCACCAAATCCCTCGAGCCCAATTCCAATGCGACAAGGTTACCGAATCCAGACCTGTCACTCATGTAAACGCCATTGTCTAAATCGATGACCTTCATTTCAGGATGGTCTTTGTAGTGATAGATCAGCTCCAGGTTGATGGGGACATGGCCGTGGATGATGGTTTTGTTATCAACCCTGGAAGGTTCATGCTTGAATTCTCTTGTCCACAACATGGAATGTTCATCTTCGAATGGATCTTCATTGGTGAAGTCCAACCCGGCATGAACCAGGATGAATTCGTCCAGCTCGATGAACATTTCAAGATTGTTGAGCCAATCAATATACCGTTGGGGTAGGTCGCGGAGGTTTTTCAACCCGAAGCTGGCCATGCACTCCTTTCCTCCGAAATGCCTCCATTCCTTTTTCAATGCATTACTTTTTCTAAAACCAAAGAATCCTTTTTTTTCCGGTTCAGCATCTCTGGCTTTCAATACATATTCTTCATGATTGCCTTTAAGAAAACGGATGTTATACTCTTCCTGCTGAAGCTGCATGAGATAGTCGATCACCCCTTTGGAATCCGGCCCCCGGTCGATGTAATCCCCCAGAAAATAAAGCCAGTCGTGTTTGGAGGGATTGATGTGATACTCCATCAATGCACGAACGGTTTTGGCACAGCCATGGATGTCGGGAATGACCCAGTGTTTTTTCATATTTGGCTATTTATTCTTAGCCTGTTTGGCAACTTGATCCATCAGTTTTTTGATCACCTCGGGGTCACCCAGGAAATAATCTTTCTGTAGCTTAAGGTCGTCATCAAACTCAAATACATATGGGATGCCGGTCGGTATGTTAAACTTCAAAATATCTTCATCACTCATATTTTTGAGGTATTTGACTACTGCACGCAGACTGTTGCCATGAGCTGAAACAAGAATTTCCCCGTATTTTTTCAGGTTGAGCGAGATGTCGTTTTCCCAATAGGGTACCATGCGTTCTACCACATCTTTCAGACATTCCGTCATAGGAATATCCTTTTTGTCGAGGCCGGCATAGCGCGGGTCGTTCAATGAGCTTCTTTCATCAGATTCTTCCAGTGGTGGGGGTGGAGCATCGTAGCTGCGTCTCCAGAGGTGGACTTGTTCGGCACCATATTTTTCTGCCATCTCAGATTTGTTCAGGCCCTGGAGCATGCCATAATGCTTTTCGTTAAGCCTCCAGCTTTTATAAACCGGGATCCACATAAGGTCCATTTCTTCAAGGCCCAGCCATAATGTTTTGATGGCTCTTGTAAGATAGGATGTATATGCAAGTTTAAAATGAAATCCTTCTTTTTTCAGTGTTTTACCAGCTTCAATGGCTTCGTTAACCCCTTTTTCCGATAAACCTACGTCTGTCCATCCTGTGAAACGATTTTCCTTGTTCCAGACACTTTCCCCATGCCGCAATAAAACTAATTTTTTCATATGATTGATTTTTAAAGATTTAGTTTAAAAGTGTTGTATAAAATTATACTTTTTCAAATCGAATTTCAAGAATAATAGAAATTACTTTGATAAAATTGTCTGGATGCAAAAGTAGTATTTGGATTGTAAAATTTAATGATATTTTTTGTCTTAGCCATGCCCACCCCCATTGGGGCTGTCCTAAGAGTTAAATAAATTTAAAAATGCCACAAAGGCCAAGACTCTAAGACACACCAAAGCTTTATTATCAACATCATATACCTTGGTGTGTCCTGGAGTCTTGGGGGCTTTGTGGCTATGAATTACATTTTTTCCTAAATTCGCAAAACACCCAAAACGAACATTATGGTTTCATACCGCAGTCTCAACAACCTGGTCGGATGGATCGTTTTCCTGATCGCATCTGCTGTTTACATCCTGACCACAGAACCCACCACCAGCTTCTGGGATTGTGGGGAATATATTGCCACTGCGTACAAGCTTCAGGTGGGGCACCCGCCCGGTGCTCCTTTTTTCCAGATCCTGGGCAGGATTTTCTCCCTCTTTGCTTTTGAAGGGCCATCGCAGGTTGCTCAGATGATAAACATCATGTCTGCACTGTCCAGCAGTTTTACCATCCTGTTTCTGTTCTGGTCCATCACCATGCTGGCCAGAAAGCTCGTCAACAAAGATGGTGAGATGACATCAGCCAAAACCTGGACCATCCTGACGGCAGGCATCATTGGATCCCTGGCCTACACATTCACTGATTCTTTTTGGTTCTCCGCTGTGGAAGGGGAGGTGTATGCTATGTCATCTTTCTTCACAGCTGTCGTATTCTGGGCTGCCCTGCGATGGGAGCAGGTGGCTGACCAGCCCCATGCAGACCGCTGGCTGATCCTGATCGCTTATCTTGTGGGATTATCTATTGGTGTTCACCTGCTGAACCTGCTTGCTATTCCCGCCATTGCTCTAATCGTGTTTTTTAGGAAATATAAGAAACAAAGTATCTGGCGGATTCTACTGGTGTTTGTCATCAGCCTCTTCATCCTGGCAGCAATCATGTACGGAATTATTCCTGAAACCATTACTTTGTTTGCCTCAACGGAGCTATTGTTTGTTAATACTTTCGGGCTTCCATTTCATTCCGGGACGATCTTCTTTTCCATCGTACTTGTTGGTATCCTGGTGGTTGGTTTGCTTTTTTCAAGAAGGCCTTCAAAACGTATTTCAAAATGGCTTTATGTCTTTTCAGGCATTCTTGGGTTATTATTCCTTGCAGAGAGCGATTCGGCAGGGTCTTTATTTTTCAGAGTACTGATAATTGCATTTGTTACAGGTTTCTTCATTCTGTCCAGAAAATTGAGGGCATTACAGCACTCGGTCATTTTGTCCATTGTTTTTATCCTGATCGGCTACTCCTCTTTTCTCATGCTGGTGATTCGTTCAAATGCAGGAACACCCATCAACGAGAACAGTCCTAAAGATGCCATCAGCTTGTTGTCATATTTGAATCGTGAGCAATACGGGGACTGGCCTATTTTCCATGGCCAGTATTTCAATGCTCCTGTTGTAGATCAGGAAGATGGAAAGCCGGTTTACATTCGTGACAGCAGCAAGGGAAAATATGTCATCAAAGATGAGAAGAAAGGAAATGTGCCGGTTTTTGATCCTGAATATACTACTGTGTTTCCCAGGATGTGGAACAATACCGATTCAAGGTATGCCAGGGATTACAAGCGCTGGACCGGGATCAGGAGTGATCCGCAGAACAAACGCGTTCCGACTTTTGCAGAAAATCTCAGGTTCTTTTTTAAGTATCAGATCAGGCACATGTATTTCCGCTATTTTATGTGGAATTTTGCTGGCAGGCAGAACGCCATACAGGGCCATGGCGATATTCTGGATGGGAACTGGCTGTCAGGTATTAGTTTTCTCGATGAAATGCGTCTGGGGGCCACAGGATGATCTTCCTGACAGCCTTCAGAGCAAAGCAAGGAATAAGTATTATTTTCTTCCACTCATACTCGGATTGGTTGGTTTGTTTTATCATTATCGTAAGCGTCATCGCGATGCCCTTATCATTACTGTTTTATTTGTCATGACAGGATTGGCCATCGTTGTATATCTGAACCAGCATTCTCCGCAGCCAAGGGAAAGGGATTATGCCTACGCGGCATCATTTTATGCTTTTGCTATTTGGATAGGCCTCGGGGTGATCTATCTTATTGAAATCATGAATAAATTCCTTAAACCAGGATTGAGCATAGCCCTGATCGGATTGCTCACAGCTTTGCTGGTACCTGTCAACATGGCTTATGAGGGCTGGGATGACCACGATCGTTCCGATCGATATACTGCTCTTGAAATGGCTAAAAGTTACCTTCATTCCTGTGAACCCAATGCCATACTTTTCACAAATGGCGACAATGATACATTCCCCCTCTGGTATGCCCAGGAAGTAGAGGGCATAAGAACGGATGTCAGGGTTTGTAACCTGAGTCTGCTGAGTGGCGATTGGTACATAGACCAGATGAAACTTAAAGTTTATGATTCTGATCCTGTTCCGTTTACACTTAACTTTGATCAGTACAAACAGGGGACACGAGACGTTGTGTATCTTCTGGAAAATGAAAATATCAAAGGGCATGTGGAGCTGAAAGATATTTTCGATATCCTGAAAAAGAATCCGGAAAAGCTTAGGATCAGAAGTCAGGGACAAACCTTTGACTATTTTCCTGCTAAAAAATTCAGGGTATCTGTAGATTCTGCAACCATCATTAATAATGGCATCCTTCCTGTGAAGCATGCTGATAAGATTCAGGATTTAGAATGGACTTTGGATGTTGTGGGTATTCAAAAAAATCAGTTAATGGTACTCGACCTGCTTGCACATATGGATTGGTCGAGGCCGGTTTATTTTTCTGTGACCACGGGTGATGATGCTTACCTGGGCCTTAAAGAATATTTCATCCAGGAAGGCATGACATATAAGCTGGTGCCTGCAAAGATCAAAAGTCCTGACCATCAGGTTTCCGGTGTGAACACAGATGCCATGTATGATAACCTGATGAATGATTTCAGCATAGAAATGAAGGATTCCACCCAATTTATGAGTGAGGAAAACCTGCGTGCAGCCATGAACCTCAGGAATATTTATGGCAGGCTCGCTATAGCGTTGGTACAGGAAGGCAAGGCTGATTCTGCCATCAGGGTTGCCGACAGGATCGTTGAGATAATCCCGGACAATGTAATACCTTACGATTTTTTCCTGGTGCCAGTAGCTGATGCTTATTACAAAGCAGGAGCAACAGATAAAGGGGATGAGATTCTCAAAATCCTGATGCGACATACGATGGATGAATTGTATTATTTCTTCACCTTTACGGGAAAAAGAGCCGAAGAAGTTGACTTGCAAAGACAGCAGAAACTGGCCATGATGAGGGAGATTTCTCAGGTTGCCATGGAGAATAGAAGATCCGGCATCGGTAATGAGGCCGGGAATATCTTTGAACAATATTACCAGCGCTACGTTGGTCAATCACCTAATTGGTAACATTGAATTATTTAAAGCCATCAGGATTTGTCAGAAATCTTTACGGACCCTTATTAACATGGTCGGTGAAAGGAATGAAGGATTCTGTCTACCTGACATTCGATGATGGCCCGCATCCCGAAGTAACCGGAAAAGTGTTGCAAATACTTAAAAACTATAGCGTCAGGGCAACTTTTTTCTGTGTTGGTGATAATTTAAGAAAACATCCCGGAACGTACCAGGAAGTGTTGGCCCATGGACATCAAACAGGAAACCATACCTTTCATCACCTTAACGGTTGGAAGGTCCGTACCCGGGAATATATGAAGGATGTGGCATTGTGCTCGGAATATGTATCAGGAAACCTTTTTCGACCGCCTTATGGCAGATTGACTCTCCGGCAAATGATGCAGCTCAGAAAACAATACAGGATCATTATGTGGACAGTGTTAAGCGGAGATTTTGACAAACACCTGGATCCGGATCAGTGTCTTGATAATGCCTTGAATATTAAAGGGAAAGGGGATATTGTAATTTTTCACGACAGCCTGAAGGCCCAAAAGAATATGTTGAATGCCCTTCCGTTATTTATTGAAGAGTGTTTAAACAGGGGCTACACCTTCCGTTTATTGTAGTTTTCTGGTAACCCTGTACCCGATTTTTTATCATCTTTGTAATATGAATGTTTCGGTGGCAAAATCCATATTTAAATTTCTTGTAATGGTTTCGGGCCTGGCAATCATCCTGTGGCATTGTGCCAATCCGATGGCTCCACAGGGTGGCCCGAAAGATACTTTTCCTCCTGAAATATTGTATTTGGATCCTGGCAACGCAAGCACGAACCTGCAAAAGGATCAGATCAGAATATTCTTTGATGAGTTCGTACAGTTAAAAAATGTAAATGATGAGGTTTTTATATCTCCGCCCATGGCAGTACCCGATTTTAAGATCAAGGGGAAGTCAGTCGTCATTACATTTGAAGAGGAGCTTGAAGACAGTACAACGTATTCCATTTTCCTGGGGAAATCCATTACAGACCTGACCGAAAACAATCCTCTTCCATATTTTTCTTATGTGTTTTCTACGGGCCCTGTCCTTGATTCACTCAGCCTGATGGGAAAAGTGGTCAATGCCTTTAACCTGGAGCCACAAACTGAAGCGCTGGTGATGCTTTATAAAAGGCATTACGATACCATACCATTGGATTCAGTTCCATATCTGATAAGACCCTTATATGTTACCAGGACCATCGAGCAGGGTGTCTTTGTGCTTAATAACCTGAAACCAGGAAAATATAAGATGTTTGTCCTGCATGATATCAATAAAAACTTCCTCTATGACTTACCGACCGAGGAAATTGCTTTTCTCGACTCGCTGGTTATTCCTGAATATTTTGCTCCACCATTGGTTGATACCTCAATAATGGACACTACAATGATAGATTCAACTTTTCTGGAAGCAGATTCATTGAATGTTGCTGATTCATCTTTTTATATCTTAATTGGTAATGATACCATCAATATTCATGAGGATATTCCATTGCCCGATACAGCCGTAAGTGATTCTGTTTTGGTTATGCCCGACAGCCTTGCAGATACAATGGCAGAAGATGAGAAGCTTTACAATTACTATAATTTAAGGATGTTCAGGGAGGTTGATTCAACACAGAAGTTGCTGGAGGCCAAACTTGATAAGGAATCGTTATTGAAATTTGTATTTCGCTTTCCTTTGAAAAATCCCAGTATTTCGGTGATGGATACCATCCTGGAACCCGGATGGTGCCTAATAGATTGGAACCAGCGCATGGACACACTCATTTACTGGCTTCCTGAAATTTTTACCGATTCATTAACATTTATTATTTCTGATGATACACTTGTACTTGATACAGTCGAGTTGCCTCTAAAAGAACCTGAACGTAAGGGCCGCTTCAGCAAAAAGGATGATGACCCTGAGCCATTGGCATTTGGTACGAATATGAGAAACAGCAAGATGAACCTGAATGGCAAAGCGGTGATGGAATTTGAATATCCAGTAATGGATTATGATTTTTCAGAGGTTATCCTGATAGAAGAGGCGGACACACAATTCTTCCAACCTGTTTTTACCGATACCATACTTCGAAAAAAACTCCGGTTTGATATTCCCTGGAAGGAGAAAACAAGCTATGAGGTTATCATACCTGATTCGGTGATTACTGATATCCTGGGAAGGCAAAATGACAGTTTGAACTACAGGTTTACTACAAAGGCTTTTGAGGATTATGGATTGCTGAGGATGAAAGTATTTACTTCTGATAGCTTGAATCCTTACATTATTCAATTGCTGGATGAAAAGGATAAATTGTTGAAGGAAGATATGATTATGAATTCTGCCATCCTGAAATATAATTATTTATTGCCCGGGAAATTTAAGGTTAAGGCGATCCGGGATAAGAACCGGAATGAGAGATGGGATACGGGAGATTACCTTAAAAACATACAGCCGGAATACGTTTTTTATTTCCCGGAGCTGATCGAGGTTCGTGCAAATTGGGAAATTGAGGAGGAATGGGAAATCATTTCTGAATAAATTTTGCTAAATGCAAAAAACCAGCCTTTTGGCTGGTTTTTTGATAATACTTTTCCTCGGATGTGATTTGAATCAATCCGGAAGTATTTTCATTTGAATGTGCATAATTTCGCTTCGATGGTTATTCCTCATTGCACCTGTTGATGCAATCGATGATTTCCTTGAGCGTTTGACTCTTAAGAGAATAGAAAATCTTCTTTCCGTCTCTTTTTGATTCAAGTACACCTTTATTTTTCAGGATGTTTAAGTGATGAGAGGCTGATGCCTGCTCAATGTTTAGTTTCTTATAGATTTCGGTAACGCTCATTTTGGTACCGTTGTTCAAAAGTTCAATGATAGCAATCCTCATTGGATGTGCAATCGCTCTCAGCTTACTCGCAGCACTTTCAAGCTTTGTAATTTCTAATTTTAATTTTGCCATAAGCTATCTTTTTTGCAAAAATAGGAAAAAAATGATATAAATGTCAAATAAATATATAAATATTTGGCACTAATTTTCAAATAAATTGGTGAATTGAAAGTTTTTCCCGTCAAAAAGTCCTTCATCGCTTAGTTTTAATTGGGGTATTACAAGCAATGCCATAAAGGATAGTGTCATATATGGTGCATGGAGTTTGGATCCGAGACTTTTTGCAAACCGGTCGATTTTTTCATATTCCTGAGCTACTTTGTAACCATCTTCCATGGACATAAGACCGGCAACAGGCAGCGGAACGATTGTCTTGCTGTTACTCCCGACCGCTGATATCCCCCCTTTATGGTCAACAATCAGATTTGCTGCTTCTGCCATGGCTTCATCATTGCAACCTGCCACCACGATGTTGTGGCTGTCATGTGCCACAGAAGATGCAATGGCTCCTTCTTTTAAACCAAAGCCTTTTATAAATCCTATGGCTGGTTTTGTATTTTGGTACCTGTTAATGACAGCGATCTTTAAGATATCTTTTTCAGGATCACTAACAACAAAATTGCCAGCATACCTGGCCTTTGAGATAATAGAGTTTGTGATAAGCTGTCCGTCAAGGGCTTCAATTACATTGATCTCGGTTCCGTTATTTTCGATGGCCAGGTCTTCCGGTTTTATCTTTTCCCTTTTGAAGTAGTTGACAATATCTCCTGTTATCCTGGGCAGAAGGGATAAGCCATTTTCTGCTACTTTTTCTCCGTTAATATAAGTTTGCAGGATATTAAAATCCCGGAAATTGTCTACAATGATGAAATCTGCAGGATCTTCCTGCTGTAATATGCCTACATCGAGTTTATAGTGTTTTATTGGGTTAAGGGTAGCTGCACGCAGGACTGATATCGGATCAAACCCCTTTTTTATGGCTTTTTTTACATGACTGTTGATGTGTTCCTTAACCAGATCATTAGGGTGCCGGTCATCCGAACAGAACATGATCATTTCGGGGAATTCTTGCAGCAGCGGAATAAGTTCCTCGAAGTTTTTTGCAGCACTACCTTCCCTGATAAGGACTTTCATGCCATAACTGATTTTTTCTCTTGCTTCCTCTATCATGTAGCATTCATGGTCGGTGCTGATGCCTGCTGAAACATATTTTCTGGCATCCTCGCCCATAAGCCCGGGAGCATGTCCGTCGACTGGTTTCCCGGCTTTGCGGGCTGCTTCGAGTTTTTTTAATACATCTGGATCTTTGAAGATAACCCCAGGATAATTCATCATCTCAGACAAATAGTGAATCTCATCTTTGCCCAGGAGCAAATTAATCTCCTCGGGCCCGAGTTTAGCACCAGATGTTTCAAAGCCTGTTGCAGGTACACAGGATGAAGCCCCGAAATAAAATTTAAAAGGAGTCTGATTTCCACTGTCAATCATGTATTGTATGCCGGCCATACCCAAAACATTAGCTATTTCGTGCGGGTCAGAAACCGTGGCAACAGTGCCATGGGTTACGGCTATTCTGGCAAACTCTGCCGGAGTGAGCATGGAGCTTTCAATATGAATATGTGCGTCAATGAGTCCGGGCAGGATGTAATGGGAGGGAGCATTTGTTGTCTCTTCGATTTTTTTGATCCTGCCATCGCAAACTTTAAGTGTTCCTCCGAAAATGCGGCCTGAGACAATATCTACGATCTGACCTGAGAAATCACCGTCATCATGCATGATAATTATATTTAAGGATTTTATACAAAGATAAATGATAGCTGTTTATGATTTATGGCGTTTTTGTAAACAGTGATATATTCAACAGATCTCTTGTTCAGCTCATGGACGGCTGCCTGATAATTATCTGCAAACGCAAGCATGAAACCACCACCACCGGAGCCACAAAGCTTCATAGAATACTTCCCATGTGAAAGGCCCTCTTCCCAAAGTTTATTCATGCTATTGGGGATCATGGGCTGGAAATGCCTGTATTGAAATTCTGAAAGTTTTCTGAGATTTGAAGTGAATTCAGAAGCATTTGCCATCAAAAGGGAGGATATGCAGTTGTCATTCAATGGAATAAGCTCATTGATGATCTTGTCCTTGAAACCCGGATCGTTACTTCTTTTAATAAAATGTCTTACCAGAGGTTCTGTTTCACCAGGCTGGCCTGAGTCCAGAAGGAATATAGCTCCCTCTTTTGAGAACTTATTTCTGGGAATATTAACCGTTTGTATGTCGGATTTATTCCTGATGAGTAATGGATGTTTAATATAGCAAAGCAATGGGTCAATACCAGAACTTGTTCCATGGAAATATGATTCCATTTCAGAGAATGTTCCTTTCAGGGTTTTGATCTTTTCCGGATCTGATTTTGCACCATGTATTGACCTAAGGTTTCCATAGCTGCCAAAAATTGCTGCAACTAATGCCCCAGAGCTTCCTATGCCATAACCTGATGGAATGGAAGAATCAAAATACAAACCTGAAGAAATGTCTTTGTTTAAAGCATCCAGGTTGATTATACCAGTCAGATGGCCCTTATTTGAGAGTGCATGCAGATGATCAGCATAACTCTTTAGTTGCCGGTTTGATCTGATGGCAAAATCATAATCATCATGTGTCCCACGGCTCATGAACCTGAACTTTCCCTGAAAATGTGCATAGGGTATGGTGAGGCCCATAGAATCAAAGATCACGCTGTATTCTCCAAACAACATGATTTTTGCATAATATGTGCTGTTTATATTGTTCATCTCATTTCATTTTTTATGAGCACAGGTCCTTCACCGGTTTCATCTTCCAGGAAATGTTCTTTTTCACAATATTTTAAGAGTGCTTCCTGGATAAAAGGCCGAATCTTCGGTTCTTCTGAAGCAGGAAAAAGAATATGAACGTTTGGCCCGGCATCTAAAGTAAAACAAATTTTTATTTGTCTTTGTTCTCTGAATTTTTTTAGTTCTTCAATGATCCTTAATGTATTTTCATCCATCAGTATAAATCCTGTTTTTGCAGACATCATCAGGGAATGAAGCGTCATTGCTTCATTTTCGACAATTTCCTGAAAGGTGTTCCAGCTACCTTCTTTCATTGCTTCCAGGATGATCCTCAGGTTCTCACCAGCCTGTTGGTATCTGGATTGAGCAAAAGGATGGCCGTTCATGGTCTGATGTCCCATGCTGCTGGAAACTTTCTTTTCACCGGAGTTGACGATAAGAATGGTATCCTTTAAATGAATGAAATCATTTGATATTTCCTGGTTCAGAGGGATGGCATATTCATTGGAAGAACCTCTTACAGCCTTAAATTTTCCCCATAAGGCATATTTCCCGAAAACTGACCTGGAGGCACTTCCCGAGCCAAGCCGGGCAAAATTTGATGCTTTGTTGTAAAACTCTTCCCGGTTAAAGGAATCTTTAATAATGTTTTCATGCCAGGATAAAATGCACAATGATAAAGCACTGAAGGCTGAAGCTGAAGATGCGATACCAGCTGAATGTGGAAATGTGTTTTTGGTATGAATTGAAAATTCGTACTCTGTCATTTCAGGAATGTTTTCAGACAGTAACCTGAAGTATTTTTCTATCCTGTCTTTAAATTTCTGCCCTGGTTCATTATGAACAGAAAAATCTTGAATCAGGGTGCCTGGATGTCTTGTTGGACGGTATTTCAGGGATGTTATGGTATGCGCATTTTTCAAAGTCATACTCAGGGAAGGGTTAGCCGGCATCTGTCCATCATATTTTCCCCAATATTTGATCAGGGCAATATTGGAAGGACTTTGCCAGGTAACTGTGCCTTCTGATGAGTTTTTATGACTTTGATCAGGCATCATTTTTTACGATCTCTTTGTAGTTAAAGATTATTTTTAATCCTTTGTTTTCAAAGTACTTTTTAATGTATTTCATGCCATTTTCACTGGCTGCCAGAAAGAAATCTCCCCCCCAGGCTCCGAGAGACTTAATGGTTCCTTCAAAATCACTGAATTTTTGTTTTTGAATGGGGTCAATCTTAAGAAGGCTTGAAATAATTTTCTCGTGCTCAACGAGGAAGTAGTAAAAATCTTTCAATTTATTGCTCGATGCAATTTCCTTCGTTATTTGCGTAATTTTTTCAGATTCAACCGGAATGTCAGCCTTTAAACCTGAAAAGTATTTAATGCTATCTGCGGTTTTTTGTTTTTTTCCTGAGTATACGAATCCAATATTTTCCATAAAGGGCGGGTTGAAATCCAGGCCTTCATAGACAGGCATGCCACTTCTATACTGGTAAAGGATGGGGTGGTCTGTTCTTGCACATGCTATGTCATAGCCCGATCCGTGTTGCGTACTAAAAAATAGTTCAAAGGGATCAATGTTGGCCATGGCTGCCAAATTTGAAATCAGTGTAGAACTGCTACCCCAGCCCCATTGTCTGGGAAACTCAAGGTAATTAATAATTTTGCATCCCCGGTTTTCGATAAACCCAGGATTCAGTTTCCTGGCTGATTGAATGAGTGGAATGATATTTCTCAGTGTCTTCCCTTCATTTGAAGTTGAATTTTCCAGATTTTTCAAATCAATTGAGGCTTTGAACCAGGATCCTGTGGTGTCATGGCTTTCCCATTCAATAATTCCACCATTTTTGAATTCAAGAAGCATTGACTGTCCTGCCTTGAGGGGAAGAGCCAGTGCCAGGGCACCTTTCATGATCAGGTATTCTCCTGTGAGCAGGAGCTTTCCATTTGAGTGGGTTTTGATGGGCTGGCACATTAATTTGATCTGAGGCTTGAAATAAGATCATTCACTGAGCTGTATGAAACTTTTCTTTCTTTAAAAAATTCAACAGCTTTATCTTTTTCCTGTTTAGAGGCACCAAGATGGTTCAGGATATTGAATAAATGCATTTTCATGTGTCCCGCCTGTATTCCTTTTGTTATCAAGGATTTAACAGCGCTATAATTGTTGGCTAATCCAACAGATGCGGCTATCATCATTAGTTGTTCTGCATTGGGGTTGTTCAGCAGTTCGAGGGAGAACTTTGCCATTGGATGCAGGCTGGTTAGACCGCCCACAGTTCCAAGGGCCATGGGGATGGTCAAGCTATAGTTCATCTTTCCATTTTCAATGCGCACATCTGTCAGGCTGGAATAACGTCCATTTCTGGAAGCAAAAGTATGACCACCGGCTTCAACAGCCCTGAAGTCATTTCCAGTTGCAAGCACAACCGCATCAATGCCATTGAAAACCCCTTTATTATGTGTTGCAGCACGGTGAACATCTATTTGCGCAATCCTGACGGCTTTTTCGAATTTACTGACAAATTTCTCTGCACTGAGGTTATTGTCACAGTTTTTAAAGGCTTCAATACTGGCTTCAACCTCTGTTTTTACAAGACACTCCGGAGTATAATTGGAGAGGATGGCCATGATCACTTCACAATGTCTTTCATGTTCGGGCCAATCTTCCTGTTTTGCGAAAAACCTGTCCAGGATTAGGGCAAATTCTTCCAGGATGGTGTTGATAAAATTGGCACCCATGGAATCAACAGTATCAAAAGAGGCTTTCAACTGATAATAATTATCCAGCTCATTGGTCATATCAATAATCTCAATGTTGATAAGGCCACCACCTCTTTTTTCCATGTTTTCTGTAAGGTGTTTGGTGCCATGAACCAACTCTCTTTTAAGTTCTGCTGCTTTGTTTACCAGGTTTTCCTTGTCACCTTCCCAGATAAAATGCACCTGGCCAATTTTATTCATTGAAACTACTTCGGTATGAAAGCCCCCATGTTCTGACCAAAACTTTGCACTGCTTGCAGCAGCAGCCACAACAGAGCTCTCCTCAATGACCATGGGTATGAGATATAGTTGGTTGTTGATCAGGAAATTTGGAGCAATACCATAAGGGACATAGAAATTGGTAATGGTATTTTCGCTAAATTCTTCGAGACGGTTTTGAATTTTTTGGTCCCGGTGCCAGAATGTTTTTAATATTCTTTCGGCTTCTTTCGGATTATCAAAATAACTGGTTACCTGCTTCAGCTTTTCTTCCTTTGATAATTTTGAGAAACCTTTTATAACTTGTACCCTTTGCATCCCATTCATTTTTGTTTAACATAATTTAGTAACAATTAAACATAAATAAAGTTTATTGTTACAAAGATATTTTGGTAAAGTTCATAATATGAGGTTTTGGGGGGGCAGTTTAAGTTAATGATTTAATCTTGAAATGTATTAATTACCATTCTTCTTCTTCGACAACAGCTTTGGGTTTCATTGCTTCCTGCAGACTGGGTACGAATTTTTCCAGGACATAGCTATTGACCTGTCCCAGGTATTCTTCCCATTGAGGGTTGTAATTGGGATCTGATTTATCAAGCCAATTTTCTAGTGGGTAACGGGATTGTTGTCTGAGCATCAATTCATCAATAGTATAGCGGTACCGGCCATCACGGGATTCTATTTTAAAGGAGTATAATACCATGCCGGCCCTTTTCTTAATACCATCTTTATCTTCAAAAAACAATTCAAACTGGTGCCTGCCTTTGATAACACCACTGGATGCATCTCTAACTTTAGTAACATACAAGGGGTTTGCGAAATATTGATGCAGCCATTCGCTGGCCCTATTAAATAGGTCTTCCCTGCTTCCTTCTTCCTGGAAAACTTCCTGGTATATAATGAGACCGGTTGTTTCATCAACGGGAATATTCAAGGAGGTGGAATCTTCCTGGGAAAACAATGTAAAGGCGAAAAGGAGTGCAAAAATGAGTGATATGGCTTTTTTCATTTTTATATATTTTACAACAGAATGATTTTTATTGAAAGGTAATAATTTTCTGTAAATAATTACCCGTGTTTGTAAGTGAACGAATACATATGAATACAATTGCAAATTTAATGATAAAAAAAAACCCCTCAAATAATGAGGGGTTAAAATCAGTATGTTTTTGAATTCTAGTACATTCCTGGCATTCCGCCACCCATTCCACCTGCTGGAGGCATAGCTGCTGCCTGTTTTTCCTGGTCTTCTTTATTTTCTACAAGAACGCATTCTGTTGTGAGCAACATTCCTGCAATAGAGGCTGCATTTTCAAGAGCAACGCGTGCCACTTTTGTTGGATCGATCACTCCTGATTCGAAGAGGTGTTCATAAACTTCAGTTCTTGCATTAAATCCATAATCATCTTTTCCTTCGCGTACTTTTTGAACTACAACCGATCCTTCAAGACCAGCATTTTCAACGATCTGGCGCATAGGTTCTTCGAGCGCCCGTTTAATGATGGCAACACCTATTTCCTCATCTTCATTGTCTACTTCGATGTTGTCAAGTTCGGCAACTGCTCTCAGGTAGGCAACACCACCCCCAGGAATGATACCTTCTTCGATGGCTGCGCGGGTAGCATTAAGCGCATCGTCAAAGCGGTCTTTCTTTTCTTTCATTTCAACTTCACTGGCAGCTCCCACATAGATAACTGCAACACCTCCTGCGAGTTTGGCCAGCCTTTCCTGGAGTTTTTCTTTGTCGTAATCGGAAGTGGTTGTTTCGATCTGGGCTTTGATTTGTTTAACCCGGCCGTCGATATCTTCTTTTTTACCTTTGCCGCTGACAATGGTAGTATTTTCCTTGTCGATGGTAATTTTTTCAGCTTCGCCAAGATATGAAAGGTCTGCGTCTTCAAGACGGTATCCTTTTTCTTCAGAAATAACTGTTCCACCTGTCAGAATGGCAATGTCTTCGAGCATTTCTTTTCTTCTGTCACCAAAACCAGGAGCTTTAACTGCTGCTACCTTCAGTGACCCTCTGATTTTGTTTACCACGAGTGTTGCCAGTGCTTCACCTTCAATGTCTTCAGAGATGATGATCATCGGCCTTCCGGCTTGAGCCACCTTTTCCAGTACAGGCAACAGATCTTTCATAACAGAGATCTTCTTATCATGGATCAGGATATATGGGTTTTCGTAAACAGCTTCCATTTTTTCTGTGTCTGTTACGAAATAAGGTGAGATATATCCTCTGTCGAATTGCATTCCTTCAACAACGTCTACATATGTTTCTATTCCTTTCGCTTCTTCAATGGTGATAACGCCTTCTTTTTTGACCCTACCCATTGCTTCAGCAATTAATTTACCGATATGATTATCGTTGTTTGCAGAAATGGCAGCTACCTGTTCAATTTTTTCAGAAGAATCGCCGATTTCTTTAGATTGTTTTTTCAAACTTTTAATAACTGATTCAACAGCTTTTTCTATGCCCCTTTTCAGGTCCATTGGATTGGCACCTGCAGTAACATTTTTTATTCCGGTTGTTACGATGGATTGTGCAAGTACCGTAGCGGTAGTGGTACCGTCACCGGCAACATCATTGGTTTTGGATGCGACTTCTTTTACAAGCTGGGCACCCAAATTTTCAACATTGTCTTTTAATTCAACTTCCTTTGCAACCGTTACTCCATCCTTTGTGATGCTTGGTGCACCAAAAGATTTCTCAATGATTACATTACGTCCTTTGGGACCAAGTGTTACCTTTACTGCATTAGATAATGCGTCAACTCCTTTCTTAAGGGATTCTCTAGCTTTTAAATCAAAAATGATATCTTTTGCCATAGTAATGAATATTTATTTATTGGTTAATTCTTTTAAATTAAATAATTGCCACAATATCTGATTCACGCATGATCAGATAATCATTGCCTTCAATGGTAATTTCAGTACCTGAATATTTCCCGTAAAGAACTGTATTTCCCTCT
>JAGYLD010000053.1 GCA_018401355.1 Bacteroidales bacterium | reverse complement strand
TGCCATATTATGGATCCGGTCTTTATGGCGCTGAAACTGCAGTATCCTGCAAAGGTCCAGGGATCATCAACCCTGTTGAATACCGAATCTGCCCCTGTTGCCGAAGTGGTCAAATATACATTTCCTGCGAGGGATAATTTACCCAAAGTAGCTATGCCGCAGGTGGAGGTCACCTGGTGGGATGGAGGTTTGCTGCCGCCAAGGCCTGAAGAATTGCCCGATGGTGAGATCATGGGCAGGGATGAAAACGGAGGCTGCCTTTTCGTCGGCTCCAAAGGTAAGCTGATGTGTGGGTGCTATGGCAAAGATCCTTTCCTTTTGCCTTTGTCACTCGATGAGTCATATCA
Organism: Bacteroidales bacterium; assembly: GCA_018401355.1. Classification (GTDB taxonomy): domain Bacteria; phylum Bacteroidota; class Bacteroidia; order Bacteroidales; family B18-G4; genus M55B132. The sequence continues at coordinate 17,034 of JAGYLD010000053.1, read as the reverse complement.
TCGCCCACCGCAAAGCATGAGAAGGGTTCCGGAAGGACACATTATGGACTGGGTGAGGGCTTGCAAGGAAAGTCCTGAAAGCAGGACAGAAACCAGCTCAAATTTCAGCTATTCCGGTCCCTTGAATGAAATGGTGGTGATGGGGGTCGTTGCAGTACGGCTCCAGGATCTTAAGAGAGAGCTGGAATGGGACGGAGAGAACATGCAGTTCACCAACATCTCTCCTGAAGATGAGATCAGGGTGGTGACTTCAGATAAGTTTGCCGTAATCGATGGCCATCCGCATTTTGACACACAGCGGGAAACCATGAATGCCATGGAAGCAGCAAAAGAATATATTAAACATACTTACAGGAAAGGATGGAACATTTAATATAAAATCATATAGTCATGAAAAAAGCATTTTTATTCGTATTTTTAATTCCTGTGTTTTTCATTGCCTGCAATATGCAGAACAAACAACAGGAAGAAGCTGCAGAGGAGGAAACAGTTATGGAAGAACCTGCACCTAATACTCTAACACAGGAAGAGATCAGCCAGGGTTGGAAACTCCTGTTTGATGGAGAGAATGTTGACCAGTGGAGGGGATATAATAAGGAAGAGTTTCCCAAAGGCTGGGAAGTGGTTGATGGCACCATCCATGTGATAGGTTCCGGAAGGGGAGAAGCCGGTGATGGAGGAGATATAATTACAAAAGATAAGTTCAGGAATTTTGAACTGGCTTTGGAATGGAAGGTGGATACCGGCGGTAACAGCGGGATCTTCTACCTGGCAAGAGAGGTGGAAGGCGAACCAATCTGGAAGAGTTCACCTGAAATGCAGATCCTGGATAATGAAACCCATCCGGATGCAGTGCTGGGTATCGAAGGCAACCGGCAGGCAGGGGCCCTCTACGATCTTGTGCCCGCGAATCCACAAACAGCAAAAGGTCCCGGAGAATGGAACTCGGTGAAGATCATGGTGTACAATGGTACCGTTGTCCACTGGATGAACGGAGAGAAGGTGCTGGAATATCACCTTTGGACAGACGATTGGAAAAAGATGGTAGCCGGCAGTAAATTCAAAGACTACGATCTGTTCATTAACACGGCAGAAGAAGGGCATATAGGTTTACAGGACCATGGTGACGATGTTTGGTTCCGGAACATCAGGATCAGAGAATTATAGAAATAAGTCTTTAGCTTATAAATTAACATATGACGAGATCATTAACGGCTGTGATTTTCTTTTCACTTGTGATCCCTGTCGCTCTGTATGCACAGAACAACCGTTATTGGTCTCAGAATTTCAATGATGAAAGTTCCATGCTTGCCGGTGCCGTTGTTGGCGGTGATGCAGGGGTGGCATCCATTTATTATAATCCTGCCAACATTGCTGAGATCACAGATGCAAAGCTTTCCTTCAGTGTGAGCTTGTTCTCGGTTTCTATGTATAATCTGAAAAATGCGGTTGGTGATGGATTAAATCTCGGTAAAGCAAGGTTTATTGCCCAGCCCAGATTTATTTCCTATCTTGTTGATTTTAAAGAGAATAATCGTTTAAGCCTGGAGCTGGCATTTATGAACGTGGCCAATTCACAGATCAGGATGGCACAATCAAAAGACAAAACCATGGATATCATCAAATCCATGCCTGGTGATGAAAGATACTATGCCAGTTATATCCTTGACAATAATTATCGTGACGATTATGCCGGTGCCGGTCTGTCTTATGAGATCAGAGATAACTTCTGGCTGGGAGTAAGCGGATTGATTTCCGTAAAAACCGTCAGAAGCAGCAGGGATCTGGATATTGAGGCTATACCCCTTACCGATTCTGTATTGCTCCAAAATATTAATGTTCCAACATATGATGCTTCTTATCAGGAATATGATGAGGTTCGCTTTAACAACTTCAGCATGATCTGGAAGCTTGGAATGGCTTATCATATCAGGAATATGCGTCTGGGACTAAACCTGACTTTTCCTTCAGTCAATTTGTTTTCAGGTGGGACGTCTGTAAACAGGCTGGTCAAGCAAAACAACATCACAGCACCTGACGGAACAGGCTTCCTGCCCGATTATACTTTTGTGGGTTATGAAAAGAGAAAGGGTGTGGATGTCAGGTTTAGGACACCATTTGCCGTGGCAGCAGGTGCAACGTTCAAGTCCCCTCAGGTTCCTGATAAATCGTTTTTCCTTTCTGTTGAATATTTTTCTTCTTTGCAGGTGCATGATATTGTTCAGGGCGGAGGATATCCTTACAGGATGCCGGCGGATATTCCCAATCTGGATTCTGCTTCCTGGATGGTTTACAGATCCGGGGCCCGTGATCTCATAAACTTTGCTGTTGGTTACCGGTGGTATATTTCTGATGATCTGCTCCTGCTTGCAGGCTTCAAATCCGACTTCAGCTTCCTGAAAGGAATACCACTGGAAGGGAACAGGGTGGATAACTTCTCCATCAACGTATACCATCTTACAGGAGGAGCACGCATAAAAATCAAGAATAATATGATTTTATGCGGGATCCAGTATTCATTCGGGTATGATTCCGACAGAAAACAACTGATCAATTTTAGCGATCCGGTAGAATTCAATGAAACGGAGATGATGCCCTTGCAAGGTACACGTCAGGATAATATGAGGGTGATGTACAATAATATAAGCTTCTTCCTCGGGGCTTCTTTTAATTTTGCACGACAGCCAAACTAAGCATTTATCTGGGTATCTCCGCAATTTCTTTTACGGCTTCAATGGCTTTGTCGATGTGTTCTTCAGTGTTAAAGGGCCCTATGCTCAACCTTACCGTTCCGTGTATCTGATCGGTTCCCAAACCGACATGTACCAGCGGCGCACACTGCAAACCTGTCCGGCAGGCAATATTATAGTCTACATCCAGGATGGTTCCCACATCTCCTGATTCAAAGCCTTTAAGGTTAAAGCTCAAAACAGGATTCTGATTCTCATCGCTATTGGCGCAGTAAAGGGTTACATTTTCGATTTCCGAGAGACCTTTTCTCAGCCTGTTCCATAAAGCCATCTCCTTGTTGTGGATGTTCTCTATGCCCTGTTCCATCACCCATTTGGTGCCTGCGTGTAGCCCGGCTACACCAACAATATTCAGGGTTCCGCATTCCATCCTGTATGGAAATTCTGACAAATGTGTTTTTTGTGCCGATCTGACCCCGGTACCTCCATACCGTGTACCCCGTATCGGAACATTTTCCATAACATAGGAACCTCCAATCCCTGTTGGTCCCATGAGACACTTGTGGCCGGTAAAGGCAAAAACGTCAATGCCCATATCCTGCATGTCAACAGGCGTCGCACCGGCACTCTGGCTGCCGTCTACAATAAACAGCACACCGGCATCCTTGCATATTTTGCCGATCTCCTTCAGGGGCTGTATGGTTCCTATAACATTGGAACTGTGGTTGACAACAACCATCCTGGTGTTCTTTTTGATGGATTTCTTTATGTCGTCAGGATGTATATACCCATTTTTATCAAACGGCAGGTAGGTTGACTCGATGATGCCGTCAAGCTCAAGATGGTGCAAGGGGCGGAGGACGGAATTGTGCTCCAGCATGGTTGACACTACATGATCACCTTTCTGTGCGATACCCAGAAGGATCATGTTCAAAGAGTCGCTGGCATTGTAGCTGAAAGTAAGCCTGTTCGGATCACCGTCACCATTGAACAATTCCATGAGCAATTTCCTGGTATTCAGGATGATCTCTTCAGTTTCTATGGCTGCGTCAAAACCCGATCTTCCGGGATTAACCCCGTGCTTCCTGTAAAACGTATCCATGTAATCATATACCACCTCTGGCTTAGGGAATGTGGTTGCAGAATTGTCAAGGTAAATTAATTCGCTCATGTCGTACTCTTTGGGTCAATGGTTTTTAATTTATTTATCGATGATCAGGGCATCGGCCACAACCTCCGCCATGGTCTTGATCTGCACACCCAGCTTGTAGGCGGCGTTGATCTGTATTAACTGGTCCACGCAATTGTGACAGGGGGTTACAACGATCTTTGCACCGGTATTTTTTATTTGCTCAGCCTTCAGGCCGCCGATCTTCATCCTTCTTTCATTATATTCGCTCATGGAAAGCTGCCCGCCGCCACCGCCGCAACAAAGATTATTGGTCCCATGGGGTGTCATTTCAACAAAATCTGAAACCGTATTTTTGAGGATATATCTTTGTTCGTCAATGATGCCACCACTTCGCACCAGGTTGCAGGGATCATGGAGTGTGACCCTTTCGGTATTTTTTCCGGAATCGACCTTTACTTTTCCTGAACGGATATACTCAGCCAGCAATTCCACAGAAGTAAGGGTATCGAAATGAAATTCCTTCCCCATATAGTTTGGTCCTTCCCAGCGGAAGGAACGGGAACCATGTCCGCATTCTGCAAGCACACAACGCTTTGAACCCGTGGCTTCCATCTCGTCAAACAATCGTTGTGCAATAATTTCTGCTTCCTCATTGTTTCCTGAGAAATATGCGTAGTTGGTCACATCATACATCCTGGTGGATAATGTCCAACTCTCACCGGCAGCATAAAAGACCTTGGCCATGGCAGAGATGGAAAGAGGAAAGAATTTGGGTTCCCTTGGATTGAGCGTATACAGGATGTCTTTGTCTTTCTCATTCAAAGGAATACGGGCATTGTCGTCTTCCACCTCCATCTGCAGGTCTTCTTCAAGCCATTCAATGGTATCGGTAAATTCATCCAAAGGAATGGCCATGTTGTTGCCGGTGTTAATGGCTGCATTGACTGTGGATTGCAAAGTGGCCGGGACATATCCCATATTGGCCAGCATGGTTCTTCCCGTCCTGACCAGATATCCGATATCTACCCCGATGGAGCAATGGACGGTACAACGGTCACACATGGTGCAGGTACCATAAAGCAGATCAACCATTTCTTCAATGGTCTTTTCATCCAGTTCCCTGGCTTTTGTCAGCCATGGGAAATACTTTCCTGAGAAAGTGTTATATCGTCTGTATATGGAAGAAACAATGTCTACCTTTTTTGCAGGAACGAAATGTTCATCTTTGTAAACCTGGTAATAGACACAACTCTCAGCGCATAACCCACAGTGGACACAGGCATTAAGGTGGGTGAGCAGCCTGGAATCGCCATTGACCCTCAATGGTTCCAGCCCTTTTAGCTTCATATCTTCATTGAAGCCGTCCATAACCTAACTGTTAATCTTTTTGGGAGGCCAGACTCCCCGCCATCCATAGAAATGTCCCAGCTGATACCGTGCAGCAAAGAAATATATGATGTGCTTTAGCTTCCCCAGAGGCAGGTAAAGCAATAACAGGCTGCTCGTGATGAAATATGCCGGATGAATGGCAGGCAGAAAAAGAGCCAGCATGCTCATGAAATGCAACAGCGTAACAAGGATGTTTGAAATGAAATCATCGGGGTTGGAAAGTGTACGTAATTGTTTGCTGGACATACGTTTTATCAGGATGATAAGCCCACTGGTACCGGATATCAACAAAAGCCCGGCAAATCCCCATCGTATGAATCCTCCGGGATAAATGTCAAACAGGAAAAGGAAAAAGAGGGAAATAGACATAAATGTTCCGATATGATAAAAAATACCGGCTGTATATGTTGGCAGGTGCAGGTATGCAGACTCCTTTTTGGCCGGGCTCATGGCTCCGGTAAACGAATATCTGATCGCTTCTCCTGTCGTTCCTGCCGGTGCGGCATAATCTTTTGGTTTACCCAGCCGAATCAGGAAGAAGAAATGATAAAAACAACTGATGGCACATATTATCAGTGAGATCAGAGCCAGCCATTGATACCAAAACATAGGCAATCGTTCTTTGGGTTAAACACAACCATCGGGTTTGGGTAATCCTGCAACACGGCAAGCCCCGCGGGCGGGACCTAAAGGAAATAATTCGTAGATCTCCTTCAACCTGACACCGGTCTCTTTGCAAATGGTCCTTACCATGGGAGCCATCCCTTTTTCTTCCCAGTTTTTTCTGATAATGTTGACAATAGCCCAGTGCTTGTCATTCATCTCTTCAATGCCATCGTGTTTTGCGATGAGCTTTGCAACTTCTTCATCCCAGATGTGTGGGTCGGCTAAAAATCCATCCCCGTCGACCTCAAAAACCCTTCCTTCAATTTCAATGGTTGACATATATTGAATTGTTTAATTGTTAGTAATTTCGCCGTCAAATCTGTCCAGTATCTCTTCAGGTGATAACAGGCTATCGGGCAGGACAAAATCCGGACAAAGATCATATTTTGCTTTGGTAATGAATCGTTTACAGACAGTCCAATTGGTTTCACTGTTCCTGCAATAGGAGGAAATATAGGTAGTTCTGACGTTTTCTTCAGAAACAACTACCCTGGTCTGAACAAGCCTGCAGGATTCGTAATTCGGACAATAATTATCCATGATCTTTTTTTAATAAAAGTCCGAAATTTATAAAAATTATTTGATTTACAGATATAGATATTTACAGATTTAATTAATCTATATCGTTTATAAATAGGCTATTATACCGGGGTCAATGGATGATAAATTTTTGCTGGTGCAGTTTCCTTTCTGAGACCATGCTTAAAAAGTAGATCCCGGGTTGAAGAGGAGAGGGAGTGTTCCGTGTAAAACGTATCGTTTCGATGTTCTTTCCGGAGGACAGGTTACTCAATTTGCTTTCATAAATGATCTTTCCCAGTGCATTATAAATAAAGATTGTTACAGGTGAACTGCCATTGGCATGAAAACTAACCGATATTTGATTTTGGGCCGGATTGGGGAATAAGCTAATGTCATTAGCGCAGAGTGTATTATTGAACTCATGCCGGAAAGTAAATAATGATTCATAACATCCCATGTCTATTCTTCCTCCGATGATCCTGGGATTATTGTTAAGCCCATGGGGAGGGATCATCAGGCCGGTTGTATCTGGTGTGCCTGCATTGATACAGGGCGATTCTGCAGAAAGGGTTAAGTCATACAGGCTTGTATCGTTGAACTGAGGATTTGTTTTAAGATTGTCTTCATAAATCCCAGTGTATCCTGCTCCGCCACCGCTTCCTGCAAACTGCTCCCATCCACCCTGAATATCACAGAAGTAAAAGTTGGCGGATGAATAACTGTCCCATAAATATACCTGAGGACCAAATCCTGAAGCCTGATTGCCCCAAAAAATACTATTGTAAACGTTGGGTATCAGTGAATCTTTAACATAAAAGCCTCCGCCGTAAACGGAGTAGTTGTATGCAATGGTATTGTTTACAAAAAGCGGACCGGCATCAATGTTAGCAATGGCTCCCCCGAAAAAGGCGGATGCATTGGAAACAAAAAGATTATTGCATTGGCTGTAAACATTTTCATAGTAATGCAGATAGCCGATGGCACCACCGAGTGCACTGAAATTTCCGGAGAAGGAATTATTGCAAATCCGGGCATCCTGAAACCTGACGGCAACAGCGCCACCGACACCGGTTGAATGGTTGTTTTCAAAGGTATTTTTTGTAATAAAGGAACCTGAATGATCCGAGCAAATGGCACCTCCGTAACCGTATGGGTCCACAGCGGGCCCGCAGCGGTTGCCGCTAAAAGTCGAATGATCAATGATAATACCGGCTTCTTCAAGATATATTGCCCCACCGTTGAGAGAAGCAAAGTTTGAATTAAACTGGCAATGGCTGATCCTGACTTTGTTAAAATTCCTGATACAAATTGCTCCTCCATGATTCCGCAGTGAATCTGTTGAAAGGGCTTTGCCATATTTAAAAATACAATGCTCCAGGATGGTGGAATCAGTAAAAGGATTGGTATAATAAAAGCGTATGCCATTCCATCCGCCTCTTGCCAGGGTGTCGACAGAGAAACTGGTGGTATCGGTTACCCTGAAATGGATCTTTTCACCCTCTGTCCCCATGGCACTCAATGAGCCGCGGACATAAAATGCGAACATGCCATCAAACAGTATTATGGTACCGGGATCTATATGAAGCGTTTCTTCTTCGGATATGGTAATGTCATCTGTTACCAATACAGTGTCAGCATTCCACGTGCCAGAGACAAAACCGCTTACGGTAATGGAATCAGCATAACTAATTTGATCACCAAGGCAGATTAGGAAAATAAATAATGCAAAAGATTTCCTGATAATCATGAATGAGGTTAATGTTTGAGGACAAAAGTATGAATTTTAAATTTGTGTTAAGAGGAATCAGATTTAAACGATTTTAATAGTTTGTGGTTATTTTTGCAATATGAACTAACCTTAAATGTTAAATTATGAATAACACAAATTCTGTTGATCCCAAGATAATTGCTTTGCTCAGTTATATAACCATTTTTGGTTGGATTGTTGCAATAGTGCTTCATCAAAACAACCGCTCTGAACTTGGGGCTTTTCATATCCGTCAGTCATTGGGGTTATTTATTACAGGATTCATTCTCGTATTTATTCCTGTAATTGGCTGGATACTGAGCATTATTGTTTTTATATTCTGGATCCTTGGATTGATATACGCAGCCCAGGGAGAGCAAAAAGAAATACCTCTTTTGGGCGGATTTTATCAGAACATCTTTAAAGGGATATCATAAACGAGGGAAATACAAAGAATTGATCATGCTATAGGTGATTTATTTATTTAATTTTCTTATTTTTAGGATTTATAGTACTATTGTATTACTGTTACTTCTCAATATTTTTAACGATGAAGATATCTATACTTCCTATACTTTTACTGCTGCTGAGCTTAGTTGTTGGTGCACAAAATCATGAATTTCAATCAATAGCTCCTCTTCCTGGTTCTGAATTGGTGAATCCCGAACAAACTATTTTGTTGAGGTCTGAAATACCCTATATAGAAACAACCGTTACAAAAAATGATTTTGAAATAATTGGTAGTAAAAGTGGCTTTGTTGATTTCGATATCTTTTTCTCTGATGATGCCCTTTCGGTAATTCTAAAACCTCTTTATCTTTTTACTTATGCAGAAACGGTCATGGTTTCCATACCCGGTGGTATGTTATTTGCAGATGGTAGTCAGTCGGATGGGTTTAGCTTTAAATTCGATATCAGGAACGAGAAGGCTCCAATACCTCATAATCATTGGAACTGTGAAAGCAATCCGTATAAAAATACTACAACTAAAAAGCATCAACAAAGATATGAAAGGGACCGTGGTGATCTCAATGACAATAATCTGCCTCCTGATTACCCTGTTCCTACAGTAAATATCTACAGTCCTGACCTGGATGACGATGAGATTTTCATTAATCTCTCAAACCGCCTCAATCCGCTGTTGGGAAAATATATCACCATTTGGGATAAATATGGAACCCCAGTATTTTATCGAAAGACGCCAAGAAGTTATATGAATTTTCATCCGCTGCATGATGGTACCCTTACATATTGCCCCAGTTTTTCTTCTCAACCATACAGACAGAAATACTATCTTATGGATAGTTCTTTCGTCGTATTCGATTCCTTATCCATGGGCAATGGTTATGATGTTGACGTTCATGACATCCTGCTATTGCCAAATGGCCATTATCTCATGATGTCATATGATCCGCAGGTGGTGGATATGAGCCAGATAGTAGCCGGGGGAAATCCGGAAGCAATTGTTACCGGTTTGGTGATACAGGAGGTAGACAGAAATCAAAATGTTTATTTTCAATGGAGAAGCTGGGACCATTTTGAGATAACAGATGCTACCTGGGATATTAACCTTACCGCCGATGAAATCGATTATTGTCACGGTAATGCGCTTGATATTGACTATGACGGACATATACTTCTTTCATCCAGGAATATGGATGAAATTACAAAAATTGACTACCCATCAGGTGATATAATGTGGCGGTTTGGACTGAATGCGAAAAACAATATGTTTACCATCCAGGGTGATAATATAGGGTTTTCTCATCAGCATGATATCAGAAGTCTGGGAAACGGACATTATACAATATATGATAATGGAAATCTCCATACTCCTCCAGAATCCAGGGCCCTCGAATACAACATTAATGCAGACAACATGATTGCAACGCTCGTGTGGAGCTATGAAAATGATCCAAGTGTTTTTGCTCCGGCAACAGGCAGTACACGCCGGCTTGACAACGGCAATACCCTTATCGGTTGGGGGACACATTATATCCTGGCTGTGACGGAGGTTAGTTCTGCAAATACAGTGGCCATGGAAGTTATTCTTCCTGATAATATCGGGCATTACAGGGCCCTGAAATATCCATGGAAGACAAACCTTTTCAGAACCCAGGAATATCTCGATTTTGGAAATTATGCTGGTCTGGATGATCCTAAATGGTATGAAATATTTATTACCAATAGTTCAAATGATCCGGTCTCCATTACAAGTGTTTATACGATGAGCGATTTCTTCTTTGTTGAGGATTCATTACCTCTGGTAATTCCCGGGAATGCTAAAGCAAAACTCATGATTAAATTCCAGCCATTGCATGAAGGGATGTACAATGATGTAATAACACTTAATTCCGATAACGATGGAAATACGGAACGGAGTAAGCCAGGCAGATCCAACTGAGTGGGTTCATGGATGAGACCATGCCATATGGTATTTGATCCTCGAAGTGCTGTAAATGTCGATCCCTCATGCGACGTAAAGTTGTTGTTTAGCGAATCGATGCGATTGGCAGGTGGAGATGAAATTACCAATGAAGATATACAGGAGATCATTTCATTCCGGGAAAACAAATAATTGGGACCACTTGTTCCTTTTCTCAGGTTTTATTGATCAAAACAAACAAATTATTACCCTGTACCCTGCTGAATCTCTCAGCGGGAACAACTATATGGAACTTTTTGCGCTACAGTCGAGACCTGATGGTCACATAATTGGAAACCCCTGAAAACTGCCATTTTACTACAGGATTGCATGTTGGAAACATATCGCTGTCTCAATCAGAAGTATTTAATGTTTATCCCAACCCATTTGGAGAGGTTTTTCTTTTATCTTGCCCGGAACGAGGTGGTTATGATGTTCGAATATTCGATGCAGCTGGAAGGGTCTTCCTGGAAGACAAAATGGAAGGCAAAGAAAAAAGATTTTTGACAAGTGGATGGAAACCTGGGGTTTATTACATGTCAATAGATAATGAAGAAATGAAGATCCATTCTTTTAAAAGAATAATTAAATTGGTGCATTAATGAATTTAATTTTTACCTGGAGGCCTGTCCGGCAGTTAATGATAGATGCAGGCCCTGGTGTCACTTATATGCAGGAAAACATTAATTATTCTTTTTTTCAATGATATTGCTTTAAAATGAATTTTTATTCTAAATTTATTCTAAAATAAATAAATTTGTAACATATCTCTCATTTCTTCAAAAATCCAGTTCTATGTACAAAAAAGCTATCTGTTTTCTGGTTCCCTTCTTATTCCTGCTTTCCTGTTCGAATAAAAAGGTACCTCAAATACCTCCTCCTGAGGTACAGGTTATTGAAACCGTTTTGGATACCGTGCCTCTGATGGAGGATTTTCTCGGACAAACATACGGGTATTATGATATTTATATCAGAGCGCGGGTTGACGGTGTTCTGGAAGGTATGTATTTCCGTGAAGGATTCCCGGTTAAGAAAGGCCAGTTGCTTTACAAAATTGATCCTCAACCTTTTGAGGCTGAAGTGGCACAGGCTATGAGTGAGTTGGCAGAAGCTCAAACATCTCTGGCCAAAGCCGAAAGTGACCTGAACAGGATTAAACCACTTGCAGAAATAAATGCTGTAAGTAAGAGTGAACTGGATGGAGCAGTTGCCCGCTATGGTGCGGCCAAAGCTTCTGTTGAAGCAGCCCAGGCTGGATTGCGATTGACAAAAATAAAGCTTGGCTATACAGATTTATATGCTCCAATCGATGGTATCATTGGCCGTTCACAGGCTAAGGTTGGAGATTATGTTGGAAAAGAACCCAATCCGGTTGTCCTGAATGCTGTTTCCCGGATAGATACCATCCTTGTGCGATTTTCAATAACTGAAAAGGATTATATAAGGCTCGCCAGGCATTGGAGACAAGATGTCGGGAAATCCTCTCTTGATAAAAAGAAAAAAAACAGACCAGGATTAACCCTTATCCTGGCAGATGGCAGCGTTCATGATTATAAAGGCAAAGTTGACTTTATTGATAGAAATGTTGACCCGACAACCGGCTCTTTATTGGTACAGGCTTCTTTTCCTAATCCAAATAAATATATTCGCCCTGGTCAATATGCAAGGGTTCGGGGAATTTTGGATATTGCCGAAGGAGTCATCCTTATCCCGCAGCGCTGTGTAATGGAATTTCAGGGAAATCATAGTGTTTATGTTGTTGATGAAGAAGGCAAGGTATCCTCAAGGGATATTAAAGTGGGCCCGACCATTGAGAGCTTCTGGTTGGTGATAGACGGGCTCAAACCCACCGAAAAACTTATCTATGAGGGCCTTCAAAAAGTAAAAGAAGGTTTGAAAGTTAATCCTGTCCTAATTCAAGTTGATTTACCAAAATTTGATTAAAAGCTAATGCTATGGGAAATTTTTTCGTCAGAAGGCCCATCGTGGCCATGGTCATAGCCATAATTATTGTCATTGTAGGTGTAATATCTCTCACCCAGCTTCCTGTTGAACAGTATCCCAATATTACCCCTCCCATGGTGAACATCAGTGCGAAATACACCGGTGCCAGCGCTGTTAGTGTTGAGCAATCGGTTGCCACACCGGTTGAGCAGGAGATCAACGGGGTGGAAAACATGATCTACATGAAGTCCACCAACTCCAATGATGGCTCCATGTCGTTGCAGGTTTCTTTTGATATCGGAACTGACCCGGATATGAACACCGTATTTACCCAGAACCGTGTTTCTCAGGCAAGCCCCAAATTGCCCGAGGAAGTGAACAGGTTGGGTGTCACAACAATGAAATCTTTCAGCTTCCCAATCATGATCGTTGCCATTACATCTCCTGATGGTCGATACGATCAGAATTTTCTTGGAAACTTCACGACTATCAACGTGAAGGATGTTTTATCCAGGATACCGGGTATTGGTCGTGTAGATGTGCTTGGAGCAAGTGATTATGCCATGCGCTTATGGGTTAAGCCGGATATGCTGGCACATATGGGAATAACCATACCGGAAATTACAAACGCAGTAGAAGCTCAAAATGTAATTGTCCCGGGTGGGAAATTTGGTGGAGAACCAGCTCCTCAGGGTACGGATTTTACATACACAGTAAAGTTGCCTGAGCGTTTACAGACAAAAGAACAATTTGGGGAAATCGTTGTAAGAACCAATCCGGATGGTTCTCAGGTAAAGGTAAAGGATGTTGCTCGCGTTGAGCTTGGAGTGGAATCATACAATGCTTTCACCAGGATGGATGGGAAAGCCTGTGCTATGATCACCATTTATCAATCTCCGGGTTCTAATGCTGTGGATCTTGCCCAGCGTATCAGGTCAGCTATGGATGACCTTAGCCAGGATTTTCCTGAAGGAATCACCTATGATGTATCGCTGGATACTACCCTGGCGATTACTGCCGGCATAAAAGAGATCATCATCACACTGATCATCGCTTTATTGCTGGTGATTCTGGTGGTGTTTATCTTTATTCAGGATTGGAGGGCCACATTGATACCTACTATTGCTATTCCTGTCTCGTTATTGGGTGCATTTATACTTTTTCCGCTATTAGGCTTCACGGTGAACGTATTATCGCTTCTGGGACTGGTCCTTGCAATAGGTATAGTAGTTGATGATGCCATCGTGGTTGTTGAAGCTGTGCAGGTTAATATTGAAAAGGGTATGAATGCCCGTGAGGCAACCATCCAGGCGATGAAGCTGGTAACTGCACCGGTGATTGCAACTACCCTGGTGCTTGTGGCGGTTTTTCTGCCTGTTGCAGGAATGGGAGGTATCACAGGAAAGCTTTACCAACAGTTTGCCATCACCATTGCCGTTTCTGTTGTTTTTTCTTCCATCAATGCACTAACACTTAGTCCGGCACTCTGCTCATTGTTGCTCAGAAAACCCAAACCAATAAAGGGTTTGCTTGGAAGGTTTTTTAATGCGTTTAACAAGGGGTTGGGCCGCTCGACAGATGGTTATATGAAGTTTACCAATGTGCTGGCACGTAAGATTTCAAGGGGAATAGTCTTTATAGTTATCCTCGTGATTGGGGCAGGTATCATTGGAAGTTTCCTTCCTGGTGGTTTCATCCCGGAAGAAGATCAGGGATATTTGCTGGTCAATGTTCAGCTTCCTGATGCATCTTCATTACAGCGTTCCGATGCTATCGCGAAACAGGTTGAGGCCATCCTGGGCAATACTGATGGAATTGACTATGTCACCAATGCCACAGGATATAGCTTGCTGGCAGGAAGTTTTTCGACGAATACTGCTTTCATGTTTGTTTCCCTCAAGGAATGGAGTGAAAGGAAACATACCGCGGAAGAACTCATAAACATCATTAACAGAAAATTGTATACCATTAAGGGTGCACAGGCTTTTGCTTTTGGCCCCCCCGCCATTCCAGGACTGGGTAGCGGTTCGGGATTTTCTTTTATGCTCCAGGATAAGGGTGGTAACAGCCCACAGTATCTTGCTGATCAAACACAAAGATTCATCCAGGCTGCTGTCCAACGACCGGAGATAAATAATGCTTTTTCTCCTTATCGGGCAGGTGTACCGCAAAAGTACATGGATATAAACAGGGACCAGGCTCTGAAGGCTGGTGTTCCATTGAATAATCTGTATACTACAGTCAGTGCTTTCCTGGGAGGAGCCTATATCAATGATTTTAATCGATTTGGAAGGCTTTATAAAGCTTATATTCAGGCAGAACCGGAGTACAGGCTGGATAAAGAAAAGATTGATATGTTCTACGTAAAAAATAATGAAGGTACAATGGTTCCGTTGGCCAGTCTTGTGAATATTGAAAATACAGCAGGACCGGAATATACCAACCGGTTTAATCTTTACAGAGCAGCAGAGGTAACCGGGAATCCGGCCAGGGGTTATTCATCCGGTCAAGCCCTTGATGCACTGGAACAGGTTGCTAAAGAAGTATTGCCTCCTGATATGGGATACGCATGGTCAAACATGTCATACCAGGAGAAAGCTGCTTCCGGAGCCGGAAATATTGTTTTTGTTTTTTCTCTGTTGTTTGTGTTTCTTATCCTGGCAGCGCAATATGAAAGCTGGTCATTGCCGTTTTCTATTTTGCTGGGAACACCTTTTGCCATATTTGGTGCTTTGTTTGGACTGTGGCTGTTCAGATTCTTCAGCATCTCTTATGAAAACAACATCTTTGCGCAGATATCCCTGGTGATGTTGATTGCCATGGCAGCTAAAAATGCCATTCTTATTGTTGAGTTTGCCAGAGATAAGTTCGAGGATGGGAAATCACTTTTTAATTCAGCTATCGAAGCCGCAAAAACTCGCTTTCGTCCCATCCTTATGACTGCATTCTCTTTTATCCTGGGAGTTTTGCCTCTTGTCTTTGCCAGCGGTTCCGGGGCCGAAGCCCGGAAGGTCATGGGCGTTGCATTACTATGGGGTATGAGTGTTGCCACATTTCTCGGTGTATTCCTTTACCCAATGTTGTTCGTTTTTATTGGCAAGCTGGCAAAATATGAGAAAAAGCGGGAGTTGAAGGAAAATATAGAAAGTAACAAAGCATAAAACAACTATAGATGAAAAAGATAGTATTATCCATCATCGTCATCACATTGTTGGGTTTGTCAGCCTGTAAGGTAGGACCGAATTATCAGCGGCCTGAGGTTAATGTACCGGAGTATTTTCGATACGACAGCCTGCGAAATGATTCAGCCTATAACTTATCCTGGTTCGATCTCTTTCAGGATGAGGAATTGCAAAACCTTATCAGGATTGGTCTGGAGGAAAACAAGGATTTGCTTGTCGCAGCATCACGTATTGAGGAGGCAAGGGCTGTTGTTGGTTACAATAAGTCAGATCAGTTTCCTTCTGTGAGCTATCAGATATCAGCTGAAAGGAGCAATTTATCTGGTGCAGGGGCTATCACTCCCTACAATCAGTTTTTTGGTGCACCGGGCATTTCCTGGGAAATTGATTTCTGGGGAAAGTACAGACGTTCAACAGAGGCTGCCCGTGCAGAATTGCTGGCAACAGAATACGGATACAGGAATGTGATAGTAAGCCTGGCTTCAGAGATAACAACAGCTTATTTTCAGATGCTGGATTACAGGATGCGACTGAAAATCGCAAAAAGCACACTGGATTCAAGAAAGAAATCTTTGAACATTATCCAGGAAAGGTTCAACAAGGGATATACCGCTGAACTGGACCTCAACCAGGCACAGATACAGGAATCTGTCGCTGCAGCTGCCATTCCAAGGTATGAACGGAGCATTGCACAAACCGAACATGCCCTGAGCATTCTGTTGGGAAGGAATCCGGGACCTATAAAAGGGAATGCCCTTATCGACCAGGTTGTGCCACCCGACATACCACCGGGTTTGCCATCTGTCCTGCTGGAACGCCGTCCCGACATCCTGCAGGCTGAAGGGTATCTTGCAGCTCAGACTGCGCAAATTGGTGTTGCTCAGGCTTTAAGGTTTCCGTCAATAAGTCTTACCGCCTTGCTGGGTGTAGCCAGCGCTGACCTGACAGGCATCACCTGGGGGAACAATGGGATCTGGTCCGTAAGTGGAGGTATCCTGGGACCGGTGTTTGAGTTTGGCAAAAATAAGCGAAGGGTAGAAATAGAAAGAGAGAGAACCGAACAGGCATTATTACAATATGAAAATACCATCCTGCAGTCATTCCGTGAAGTAGAAGATGCCCTGATAGAAATATATACTTATAAAATGGAACTGGAAGCCATAGAAGCTCAGCTAGCTGCTTCCCGGAATGCCGCATATTTGTCAAATAAACGCTATGATGGGGGCGTAACCAGCTACCTTGAAGTCCTGGATTCAGAAAGAACGCTGTTTGATGCTGAAGTAAGCGCTTCACAGACAAGGCAACTGCAATTGCAGGCATATGTGAAATTATATAAA
>JAGYLD010000052.1 GCA_018401355.1 Bacteroidales bacterium | reverse complement strand
GATGAATGCTCACTCCGCTGTCGGCAGGAATATTTCTTCTGTCCCATCCATTAAAATAAGGATTGTATGCTGCAGGAACATTGTAGTTTAACTCCAGCAACAGAAAATCTGAACCCGGTTCATATTCACCCTCAGCCTTTTTGGAACAACCTGTTTGAGTTTCATTGGATGGACCCCAATTTCCGCTACAAGTTGATGATTCGTAATTATAATAAAACACCCATTGGTTTAAATCCGCTGAGCTGGCACCATTTCCACAATGGAAGGCGGTAAGTACATACGGTGTCTTGTCCTGCGAAGTATTATTGATCAAAGAACCGGTACAGAGGTAATATCCCCATCCGATCTTCATATACTGTTTTACAACACCCTTCTTTTCATCCTGCCAATTGTCACCTTCGGGTGAACAATTGATGTTAATCATGCACCACACAGATCCCCCCCGCTCAACATAATCGAATGTAACTCCACGGTAATTATAGGAAAGCTCTGAAATATTCAAATTAGGCATTATATCTGTCTCTGCAGGCTGGTAATACTCAATTGTTACTTTATCGCCCTGTACAAGTTGGTTTGCAAAAGTACAGTCAGGATTGTTATTTTCTTCAGTAAATGCACCCAGTACCTGGTCCTTCCTTTCATTATAGAGATAAAGCTCTCCTCCATAAGGCAACCAGAAATCATCGTAATATACACCCAGTGCAAGTGCACCTTCAGAAACAAATGTCAGCCTCCAGATTTTTCCACCATCCGGAAGTATTGTCCAGGAACCTGAATTTTCAATATTCACATTTACCGGAACAGATACTCCGACCCTGTATGGTTTTGGATATCCGGCATTTTGATTTAATTGATCTTCTTCATATATCTGGTCAAGCTGAGGAGCTGCAAAAGTCATCTCTTGCACATCCTGTGAGATTTCCTGAAATATGAAACTGGGAGGTAACCCTCCTTTGCTCCTTTGGGAAACAGCATCCTGCCCCCATGTAATAAGCATAACTGTAAACAATAGCAGTAAAAGCCGCGGTAAAAAATTCATAACTAAATATTTAAGGTAATAAATCTCATTTGGTCGAAGCAAAGATACTATTATTTATATGTATGATCCATAGGTAATGACCCGTAATTTTTAAATTAATTGTACTTTTGGCCTTTATCTGAAAAAAAACACAACTAAAATGGAGCAAATAAAAAGGGTTATAAGAGACTATCCAGCCATGAGATGGGGCATGATGGTACTCGTCAGCTTCCTCATGGCAGCCAATTATTTCTTTTATGATGTGTTAAGCCCATTAAAAGGCACCCTACAGGAACAATTGAACATCAGTTCCCAGGATTATGGTATCATCGTTGGTTTTTATGCCTTCCCGAATACTTTTCTTCTTATGGCCATTCTTGGCGGGATCATCCTGGATAAACTGGGGATAAGGCCGACCGGATTTTTATTTGCTGTGTTTATGCTTATCGGTGCGCTATTAACTGCCTATGGCGCGTCCGAATACTTCCACCAGGGAGGCATCGGGTATAATTTCCTTAATTCTTTCTGGACCAGCTATTCACCCGAAGTAAAGATGATGTCGCTGGGCATGCTTATTTTCGGATTGGGTGCCGAGACAAGCATTGTAGTAACCAGCAAGATCCTGGTAAAATGGTTTAAAGGTTATGAGATTGCACTTGCCTTTGCCTTAAACCTTGGCATGGCAAGGGTAGGAACAGCCCTGGCTTTCGTCATCCCTGAACGCATGGCACAGTCATTCAACTATGGCACACCGATCTGGTTGGGCGTGATGCTCTTATTAATAGGGTTCCTTGGCTTTATCATATATATGATTTATGACATCAGGCTTGATAAACAGGTAAAATCCAATGCAGCTCTCCTGGATAAAGAGGAAGAATTCCATTTTCGCGATCTCGGTAAATTGCTCACAAACAGGTCATTCCTTTTTATCACTGCCCTGTGCGTCACCTTTTATGCCGCAGTTTTTCCCTTCCTGAAATATGCCCCGGATTTCTTCTTTCACAAGTTTGGGATGTCCAGGGAAACTGCCGGTGATATTGCTTCATTGCTGCCTTTTGGAACAGTGGTTTTCACACCCATTTTTGGTTGGCTGGTAGACAGGGTTGGCAAGAGCGCTACCATGATGATATTTGGATCATCTATGCTGATCCTTGTTCATCTGCTCTTCAGCCTGACAACATTTAACCCCTATATCCTGATGGTCATTCTTGGCATTGCATTTTCACTCGTTCCTGCCGCTATGTGGCCTTCCGTGGCAAAAATCGTGCCTGAAGCCAGAATCGGCTCTGCTTACGGAGCCATGTTTTCATTACAAAACCTGGGATTATTTGCGGTACCCATCCTGGCAGGAACCATACTGGATATTACAAATCCGGGAGTGTCTCCTGAGTTGATCGAGCAGGGTGCACGCCTGAATTATACTCCTGCAATGCTTATGTTTGTTGGATTTGGCATCATTGGATTGATCTTCGCTTTCCTGTTGAAATGGGATGACAAAACAAGTGGCTATGGACTAGAGTTGCCATCGAATACAAAAGGAGCAAAACAAGAACAATAATTATTATGGGTAAGATTGTAGTAACAGGAGCAGCGGGATTTATCGGAAGTGTTCTGGTTGGAGCACTGAATAAATCAGGTAATAAAGATATTATTGCAGTCGATGATTTTTCCAACCACGCTAAAGAAAAAAACCTCCTGAATAAAAACGTTAATAAAAAGATAGACAGAAATGAGTTTTTTGACTGGATTAAAAAACAGAATACAGACATCGACTTATTCTATCATATAGGAGCAAGAACAGATACTACAGAATTCGACAAATCAGTATTTGACACACTTAATGTTGGATACTCCAAAATGGTCTGGCAGTTATGTTCCGGCAAACAAATACCATTAATATACGCGTCATCAGCAGCCACATATGGCATGGGAGAACATGGCTATATCGACAGCCATGACATCATCAAACAGCTCAAGCCACTGAATCCTTACGGAGAATCGAAAAATGAGTTTGATATTTGGATACTGGAACAACATGAAAGGCCTCCCTTTTGGGCCGGATTGAAATTTTTTAATGTATATGGCCCCAACGAATATCATAAAGGACGCATGGCCTCTGTGATCTTTCATGCTTTCCGGCAAATCAACGAAACAGGAAAAGTGCGTTTATTCCGCTCACACATACCCGAATATAATGACGGAAAGCAGCTCAGGGATTTTATTTATGTAAAGGATGTCGTTGATGTAATGGTATTTATGAAAAACCATCCCGTGCAATCAGGTATTTATAACCTGGGAACTGGAAAGGCCAGGACTTTTCTTGATCTGGCCAGGGCCACTTTCCGGTCTATGGGGCTGGATGAAAATATTGAATTTATTGATACGCCAAGGGATATTCGTGATAAATATCAGTACTTTACAGAAGCAACGATGGACAAGCTGAGGTCTGAAGGTTACGATGCACCTTTTCATACGCTCGAAGAAGGAATTAAAGATTATGTAAAGAATTATCTGATTCCTGATAAACATATTTAATATTATCCGGTTAGATTGTTGAAATTGACCTTCCCCTGTCAGCAAAATAATCCATTGCTAAATTGTTAATTAACAAATATTGTTCTATTTTTGCACCCTCAAAAATTTCAAGAAATCCTAAATTACATTCCAAATGCAAAGTAAAGGTGCTATTAAGTTTTTTGCGATTGCTTTTGCGCTTGTTTGTCTGTTTCAGCTTTCATTCACAATTGTCACTGTCAAAGTTGAAAAAGATGCCAAAGACTATGCCCACAGTGAATCTTCAGAGAAACTTGCCAGTGAGCTGGCAGGAGATAATGAGCTTAGAGAGGCACTCTTGTTGGACTCCATCCGAAAAGCAAGGCAAACTTACTATCTCGACTCAATGTCGAACCAGGTTGTTTATAACATATTACTGAGAGAATATACGTTTCAGGAAACAAAGGAAAGGGAGATCAATCTCGGGCTGGATCTCAAAGGTGGTATGAACGTGACGCTGGAGATTAATGTTGGAGATATTGTTAATGCCTTGTCAGGATACAGTCAGAATCCTACCTTTAAAAAAGTTCTCAGCCAGACATATCAGAACCAGCGAAACAGCACCCAGGATTTTGTTACTCTTTTTGGTCAAACATGGGAAGAATTAGCACCGGGAGAAAGCATGGCCGCGGTTTTCAACACCGTTGAACTCAAAGACAAGATCACATATAACTCCACCAATGATGATGTTCTTCAGATTATTCGTAAAGAAACCCAGGGGGCCATCGATCGTTCTTTTAACATCCTCAGAACACGTATTGACCGTTTTGGAGTGACCCAGCCAAATATTCAGAAACTCGCTACATCAGGAAGAATACTTGTTGAACTGCCCGGAATTAAAGATCCGGCAAGGGTAAGAAAGCTTTTACAGGGTACTGCTAAGCTTGAATTCTGGGAAACCTATAACCTTCCGGAAGTAATCAATTATTTCGTTGAAGCAAACCGAAGGCTACGGACAGTTATGGGTACCGAAGCCATCACCAATGCAGGAAAAACTGGAGAAGAAGTTGAACAAGCTGAAGCATTGCAGGATGGAGAACAAGAAACTTTAACACCAGAAGGAGAAGCTGAAGAAAGCAACGACCTCCTGTCCCAAATGAATGATACTGAAGGAGATACTGCAGAAAGCACTTTGCTGGATCAAATTGAAAGCGACACGTCTCTTACGGCACAGGACAAATCATTTGAAGAATATTCCAAAGACAATCCACTATTTGCCTACCTTCTGATCAATGTTGACAGGGAAAACCGTCCTGTAGACGCTGCTACAATTGGGTACGCTGCCATTAAAGATACAGCCCGGATCAACAGTATGCTTAAAAAGGTCAGTACCATTTTCCCAAGGGATCTTAAAATGACCTGGACTGTTAAACCCAGGCAGGAAGGCAGTAACATCCTGGAATTGGTTGCATTGAAAGCAACCGGAAGGAACAACAGTGCCGCACTGGGCGGTGATGTTATTGTTGATGCACGCCAGGATTACAGTCAGACCGGACAAGTAGAAGTAACCATGTCGATGAACAGTGAAGGTGCCCGTATCTGGAAAAGACTTACCGGTGATAATATCGGGGATCAGATTGCCATCGTCCTTGATGAATATGTTTATTCTTATCCCAATGTAAGCAATGAAATTCCGAATGGACGTTCATCAATTTCTGGTATTGGCAGCATTGAAGAAGCAAAGGACCTTGCCAACATTCTTAAAGCAGGCAAACTACCAGCGCCTGCCAGGATCGTTGAAGAAGCCGTTGTAGGACCATCGCTGGGTCGAGAAGCCGTTAATGCCGGACTCTGGTCTTTTGTGCTTGCATTTGCACTTGTGTTGCTTTATATGATCATTTATTATAACCGTGCAGGATGGGTTGCTGACCTTGCATTGCTCACCAACATCTTTTTCCTGTTTGGGGTCCTTGCATCCCTGGGCGCTGTGCTTACACTTCCCGGCATTGCAGGTATCGTATTAACTTTGGGTATGGCTGTGGATGCCAATGTGATCATCTATGAACGTATCAAAGAAGAATTGAGGGCAGGTAAAGGTATGCGCCTTGCCATCAGCGATGGTTATAAAAATGCGTATTCGGCCATTATTGATGGTAACATTACTACATTGCTGACTGGTATAGTACTTTATATTTTTGGGTCAGGACCCGTTCAGGGTTTTGCAACCACACTGATCATAGGTATCTTATCATCCCTTTTCTCTGCCATCTTTATTTCCAGGCTTGTCTTTAACTGGTTCCTGGATAAGAACAAACAAATATCTTTTGACAACAGCATAACAAGGAACGTACTTGCCAATGCCAATTACGACTTCCTTAAAATGAGAAGGGGTGCCTATATATTTTCATCCGTGATCATCATCATAGGTATTGCATCACTCTTTATCAGGGGGCTGAATTTTGGTGTTGATTTCTCCGGGGGTCGAACTTACGTTGTGCGTTTTGATCAATCTGTAAATACCGTAGATGTCAGGAAAACACTAACAGCAGAATTTGACAATGTGGCACCGGAAGTAAAAACTTTTGGCCCGACAACTCAGGTTAAAATCACTACCAAGTATCTGATAGAAGATGATGACCCAAGTGTGGATTCACTGATTCAGACCAAATTATACAATGGGCTGCTTCCTTTCTTCGAAGATCAGGATATAAGATACAGAACCTTTGCATCAGATGTTGAAGCAAGCGATAAGCTTATCGGAATATTGAGTTCGCAAAAAGTAGGACCTACCATTGCAGATGACATCAGAAATAAATCCATGCTTGCCGTATTTTTTGCCCTGGTGGTGATCTTTATTTATATTGCCCTCAGGTTTAAAAAATGGCAATTCGGACTGGCAGGTGTCATTGCCCTGTTCCACGACTCGCTTATTACAATAGGGTTATTTTCATTATTCTATAATGTGCTGCCATTCAGCATGGAAATTGACCAGGCTTTTATTGCCGCCATCCTTACCATCATTGGTTATTCCATCAACGACTCGGTGATCATTTTCGACAGGATCAGGGAATTCACAGGACTATACCCGAAAAAGGAACTGAGAACAAACATCAACAACGCCCTGAACAGTACTTTGGCGCGTACAATTAACACCTCAGGAACAACGATGGTAGTATTGCTTATCATCTTCATTTTTGGTGGAGAGATCATTCGTGGTTTTACATTTGCCTTGTTAATTGGTATATTGGTTGGTACCTATTCTTCACTGTTTAATGCCAGTCCTATTGCCTTCGACCTCATGGGAGGCGGTAAAAAACTCAAGGCCGTTCCGGTAAAAACAAAAAAGAAAAAATAAAAACTTTATAATTAATAAGAGAAAAAAAGTCCAGTCAAACCCTGGACTTTTTTTTATTAATTTTGTCTGATGACCTTTAATCTCTGGATAGCACCAAGCCTTTTATTTTTGGATATTTCAGGAGGAGAACTCCTGATCATCCTGATTGTGGCATTTCTTGTATTTGGGCCCCAACGAATTCCTGAAATAGCAAGAAAACTGGGGAAAGGGCTCAATGAAGTAAAGAAGGCATCGAACCAGATCAGGGATGAAATCACCAAAGAAACAAAAGACATTAAAGAGTCCATGAAAGTAGATATTGATGAAGTCGTCAATAAAAAGGATACGAAAGAAAAAAAAGATTCCTAATAGAGGTTTTTACAGCCTCAAATAGAATCTCACCAAATAAATCCTGCTTTGCTCCGTTAATCAAATGAATATTCCTGACAGATATACATTTATAAACCGTCGCCTGCTTTTGAAACCTCCCGGAATTAATTTATTTTTGCATAAGTACAGGCAGGGTTTTCTGCAGGTTAATTCTATCAAGCAACCTAATAAAACAATATTCCGATGAAAGGAAACAAGGTTATCATTCTGTTTTCGTTGTTTTTTCTGGTGTTTGCAATGCTTGCTTCCGGACAGGAAAGAAAGCGGGCCATTACAAGAAGCGCTGATGAAGCATTTGAAGACCAGCGCTATTCCGTGGCCATTGAAAGATATCAGAAAGCCTATTCAAAGGCCAAGAAAAACAAAGCAGAAAAAAACAGAATCACATTCAAACTTGCAGAATGTTACCGGCTCACCGGTCAATTTAAGAAAGCAAAAGGATATTACAAAAGATTGATCAGAGCGAATTACGACAGAAAGCATCCTGAGATATTACTGCACTATGCCAATGTACTTAAGATGGATGAAGACTTCAAGGAAGCAAAAGAGTATTTCAACCTTTATGCAGAAAAAGTGCCTGATGACCTCCGGGGCCTCAACGGGGCATCATCCTGCGATATGATCGAAGAATGGATGAACAATCCCACCAAGCATCAGGTAGAATACATTAAAAAGATCAATACACGGGAAGCAGATTTTGGCGCCGTTTATGCCAGTGACAATTTTAACGATCTGATATTTACCTCATCAAGAGAAGGATCCACGGGCAAAGAAACGGATGAATGGACAGACGAAAATTTCACTGATCTTTTTTATACACGAGTTGACAGAAAGGGTGAATGGAGTGAACCTATTCTGCTAACTACTGAAGAAGAAAGCATCAATTCTGAAGCCAATGAAGGCGCACCGGCGATGAATAGCCGCTATACCGTTTTGTATTTCACACGATGCCCCAATGTTGAGGAACGTACGATGGGTTGTCAGATTTACAAATCGGCCAGGTCGGGCAGGAACTGGACAAAACCGGAAATGGTCAAATTAAGCAATGATTCCTCCGAAGCCATTGGCCATCCAACACTCAGTAAAAATGAGCTGATCATTTATTTCTCCAGCGACCGTGAAGGTGGTTATGGAGGCAAAGATATCTGGGTGGCATTTAGAGAAACAAAGGATGAAGACTTTAGCTGGCCATACAACCTGGGACCTGAAATCAATACCCCGGGCAATGAAATGTTTCCTTTTTTGAGAAATGATACGATTCTTTATTTTTCATCTGACGGACATCCCGGAATGGGTGGGCTGGATATTTTCTACTCCGTGCTTGACACCGGCGGAAACTGGGCTCAGCCTAAAAATATGATGTACCCTATGAACTCGCCAGCCAATGATTTTGCCATTATGTTTCACCGGGATGAAGAAAAAGGCTTTTTCTCTACAGACAGAAGAGGGCCAAAAGGCCAGGAAGATATTTTTTCTTTTGCAGTACCTCCCTTAGAGTTTACCATACAAGGGACGGTCACCGATGACCGGACATTGCAGTTTGTTTTGGATGCCAATGTGAACCTTGTCGGGTCGGATGGCACTTCTGTTTCAACCCGGACTAACGACAAAGGATTCTACATGTTCGGCACATCGCAGGTAAACAAGAATACAACGTATGATATCCTCGTTTCCAAACCGGATTATTTCAATAACAAAACTACACTAACAACCGTAGGTGAGGAAGTGGGCCGTGATTTTGTCAGGGACTTTGTGCTGAAACCCATACCAGAGGAACCCATTGTTTTGCCTGAGATCCTTTATGATCTTGCCAAATGGGACCTGAAGCCACAATATGAAGACTCCCTTCAGGGCCTGATCACCACATTGGATGAAAACCCGAGGATCATTGTTGAGCTTGCTTCTCATACGGATGCCAGGGATACAGAAGAACGCAACGACATCCTTTCACAAAAACGCGCACAGTCTGTTGTAGACTACCTTATCCTAAGGGGCATTGACCCCGACAGGTTGGTTGCAAAAGGATATGGTGAATACAGGCCAAGAAAACTTTTAAAAGATGTTACACGCAGTGGGTATACATTTAAGGAAGGAGATGTACTTACCGAAGAGTACATTGCTGCCTTGCCAGGTGATGAGGTCAAAGAAGCTGCACACCAGTTGAATCGTAGAACTGAGTTTAGCGTCCTTAGTAAAGATTACGTCCCGAAGTCGAAAACCCAAGGCCAGGTTGCTGAAGTTCAAATATCCATCAATCCGGATGATAATGTTGTCATTTTCAAAACAGAGCCAAAGACAGGTGCATACATCATTCCTTGTATCATCAATGGATACAACGAGGAATTCTATTATGAACCGGGTGTCAAGGCACAGATTTCCACCGGGAAAGCCCTGGAAATGCTAAGAGATGGAATAATTGACAAAACGGATTTTCGTGGCGATCCTACAGAGATCTTAGGAAGCAATACTATTAAGAATAACTCTGTTTTAGTATTGCAAAGCCTCAGGATTGGAAGTAAAACCTTAAACAATGTAGAAGTAGTTGTTAGTCAACGATTAAGAGCTCCGGTAGTTTTCGGGAGATGGTTACTTGACCAGATTGGCACTTATGAAATCAATCCACAATCATTAAGAATCACATTTGACTATAAATAATGGCCGGACAATCATCAAGGTATGCACAACGGGGAGTATCCTCATCCAAGGAGGATGTTCACAATGCCATAAAGGATATAGACAAAGGCCTGTATCCCAATGCATTTTGCAAGATAATCCCGGATATCCTGGGGGGCGATGATGATTATTGTAATATCATGCATGCTGACGGGGCGGGAACGAAGTCATCACTAGCCTACCTGTACTGGAAAGAAACCGGTGATCTGTCTGTCTGGAAAGGCATTGCACAGGACGCCATTGTAATGAATACCGATGACCTGATATGTGCCGGTGCCACTGAAAATATGCTTTTATCTTCAACCATTGGCAGGAACAAGCAACTTATCCCCGGAGAAGTCATTGCTGCCATCATCGAAGGCACAGAAGAATTCCTGGATACTTTACGTAAAATGGACATCAACATTTGGCTTACTGGTGGGGAAACAGCTGATGTAGGTGATCTTGTCAGAACCATCATTGTTGATTCCTCTGTTACTGCCAGGCTTAAGAAGTCTGAAGTGGTATGTGTCAACATTCAGCCCGGTGATGTGATCATTGGGTTGGCTTCTTTTGGAAAAGCAATTTATGAGAACAAATACAACGGGGGTATGGGAAGCAACGGACTTACCTCTGCGCGTCATGACATCCTGGAACATGCCTATGCAAAAAAATATCCTGAAAGTTTTGATGATGGAATTTCGGATGATCTTATTTACTCGGGAACAAAAAAAATTACGGATACATCTGAAGTACCCGGAATCAATATTGGGGAATTGATCCTCTCCCCCACACGTACCTATGCACCCATCATCCGTGATATATTAAATGAGCATCGCAGAAACATCCATGGCATCATTCACTGCAGTGGAGGCGCACAGACTAAAGTCCTGCACTTCATTAACAACCTGCATGTAATCAAAGATGACCTTTTCCCATTGCCACCCTTATTCAAATTGATCCAGGAAGAATCAGGCACTCCATGGCAAGAAATGTTCCAGGTATTCAACATGGGTCACAGGATGGAATTGTATGTCCCGGAAAAAACAGCCCCTGCCCTGATTGATATTGCATCATCATACAACGTAGAGGCAAAAATAATCGGGAAGGTAGAAAACTCCGGTAAAAAAGCACTCACGATAAAAACCGGCAGCGGCGAATTCAACTATCAATAAAGCCCCTCAGCAGAGTCATTAAATTATGTACCTTTGCATTTAACAAAGAATGCAAGATGTTAGAAAAGCTGGCAGGAATATACGAGCGTTTCAAATCCATTGAGGAACAAATGAATAATCCGGCAGTGATGTCGGACATGAAAAACTATATTAAGCTCAACAAGGACTACAAGGATCTTGAACCCATTGTAAAAGCATATCACAAATACAAAAACATCATCGGTAATATTGAGTCTTCCAAAGAGATACTGAAGACTGAAAAGGATGATGAATTCCGTGATATGGCCAAAGGAGAGCTTGAACAATTATATGAGGATAAAGAAAAACTGGAAGAAGAAATAAAGTTCTTACTGATACCAAAAGATCCCGAGGATAGCAAAAATGCCATTGTAGAAATTCGGGCAGGCACCGGGGGTGATGAGGCAAGCATTTTTGCAGGTGACCTTTACAGGATGTACAACAGATATTGTGAAAACAAGAGGTGGAAAATTGAACCGGTGAATGACACAGAAGGAACTGCTGGTGGTTTTAAGGAGATTGTATTTAACGTAAAGGGAGATAATGTTTACGGAAGGCTCAAATTTGAATCAGGTGTCCACAGGGTACAAAGAGTTCCTAAAACGGAAACACAGGGACGTGTGCATACCTCGGCAGCCTCAGTCGCCGTACTTCCTGAAGCCGAAGAATTTGATGTGGAGATAAAGAACGAGGATATACGCCGTGACACCTATTGTTCTTCCGGACCAGGGGGACAATCTGTAAACACAACTTATTCCGCTATCAGATTAACCCATATCCCAACAAACATCGTGGTTACCTGCCAGGATCAGAAATCACAGATAAAGAACTATGAAAGAGCCATGGTGGTACTAAGAACCAGGATCTATGAGATGGAATACAAGAAATACCTTGATGAGATTTCTTCAAAGAGGAAAACCATGGTTTCCACCGGTGACCGTTCAGCAAAAATCCGCACCTATAACTGGCCGCAGGGACGTGTCACCGACCACCGGATCAACCTGACACTATACAACCTTCAGAACATCATCGACGGAGACATAGATGAGCTGATCGACCAACTGCAGATTGCAGAAAATGCAGAAAGATTAAAAGAAGAACTTGCCTGATAAAGTTTTTTCTTCATCATGGCAAAATCATAAAGTATTTGTTAAAATATTAATTATATCAGGATGAACAGGGCAAAATTAATTGAAACCATTCGGAGAAAAAAATCATTTTTATGCATAGGGCTGGATGCTGACATCAATAAGATTCCAAAGCATCTCCATAGCAAAGGAGATCCTGTTTTCGAATTCAACAAAGGCATCATTGACGCTACCAGAGATCTTGCCATTGCATATAAACCAAATCTCGCTTTTTATGAAAGCCGGGGGCCTGAGGGCTGGATAAGCCTGCGAAAAACCATTGAATATCTGAAGCAATGGAATAATGAAATCCTTACCATTGCAGATGCAAAAAGAGGAGATATTGGCAATACATCCAAACATTATGCTAAAACTTTCCTGGAATACTTAAATTTTGATGCCATTACTGTTGCGCCCTATATGGGAGAGGATTCAGTTTCTCCATTCCTGGAATATGATGAAAAATGGGTGATTCTGCTGGCGTTGACTTCTAACAAGGGAGCACTTGATTTTCAAATGATCAGGAGCGCTGAAAATGATAAAACCTTATTTGAAAACGTTTTAACCATCTCACAAAAATGGGGGAATGAGGAGAATATGATGTATGTTGTTGGAGCAACACAAGCCGAAATGCTTCAACAAGTGCGAAAGATCATTCCGGACCATTTCCTGCTTGTACCAGGTATAGGGGCACAGGGAGGCAGTCTGGAGGAAGTTGCCAAAAACGGTATCAATAATGATTGTGGATTAATCGTCAATTCTTCCAGGGGGATCATCTTTGCCGATGAAACAGAAAGCTACGCAGAAGTAGCAAGGGAAAAGGCATTGGTAGTCCAGGGCGAAATGCGAAGCATTTTAACAGAACATGGTATCGTTTAGGAGATGTTTTAAAAAATCTTACTATTATATCGCCTCTTTTGTCTCATTTAATTTATTGACCTCTTTCATCAGATCCTTGTAGAGCAGGTATTCCGGATCGGAATTCCTGAGTATGTCGAGCGCTTTTTCGAAATACTTCCTGGCTTTTTCATTATTACCATCCTGCATATATGTAATCCCCAGTTCATAATTCCTTTGTGGTTCAGCAGGTGCCTGTTGATAGATTTCCTCAATAGATTCAACAGCAGATGTATAGTTTCCCATCAGCCTGTAACACCTTGCAATATCAAGGTAAACACTCTCCCTTGAGCGGTTGATTTCCAGGGCTTTCTTATATAATTCAAGTGCCTCTTCATATGCTCCCCTTTTCTCCGCAAGTATACCACGAGCACTTAAAACTGTCGGTCTGAATACATCCATATTCAGTATCTGAATCGCTTCCTCCGCAATCGGAATGGTTTTTGCGATATGCAAAGTATCCCTAAGGTAACTGTAAACCCTTAAGTACCCAAAATCAACAAATTTATTATACGGTGGCATGATCTCATTCTTCAAATCCTTCAAAATTTCCATTGCCTGAGTGGTATCACCTGTTAAAACAAAATTGTTAATTTCAATACTTCTTACTATAAAAACATTTATGGGTATTTGGTATTCATGCATGGCCTCGTATTTCTTGTTCAGGGACTCAACAATATTTGCTACCTTTCCCTGAAACCTGTAATACTGGGCCATACAGCTATATACATCCACCTTTTCCTGGCCGCTATTTGCCAGCTCCAAGGCCTCTGAAAAATAATCCCTTGCCTTTTCAAGGTTACCAGTGTATATCTGTATGTAACTTAGATAAACCAGGGCATCAACGTTCCCCGGGTCGATTAGAAGAATTTTATTGTAAGCTTCAGTGGCTTTGTCAAACTCACCAACCTGCAGATAAAAGCTTCCCAATTCCTGATATGATTCAACGCGGTCAGGAAATTTTCGCCGGTAATCCAGGTATAGCTCCAAAGCTTTGTCATAATCACCCACAGCAGTATATGTATCTGCAAGTTCCAAAATGAAAGCATATTGGTTGGGATCAAGGTTGATGATTGTTTTCAGGACATCGATCATATTTTTAAAATCCCCTTTCATGCTATACATCTGGTACAACCTTATATGACCTTCAACGTCATCAGGATAAAGTTCGGTCCACATTTCTATTACAGCCTGCGCTTTATCAAAATCTACTTTGTACAAATTATAATATGAACTCCGTATATTGAACTGGATCTTTTCAGGAAGCCTGTGAATGATCTTCATCAACTTATCAAAAGTGTATTTTATTCCTTGCTGATCATTGGCCGCCACATTACCATTAAGCATAAATGCATACGCCAGAGCAAACTGCGGATCTTCTTCAACTGCTTTATGCTCATAATAAAGCAATTCATTCCAATCATTTTCGAAAGCCTGGCTTTTTCTCCCCAGCACATGGTATTGCAGGGCCTTTTCAGATTTTGTCAGGATTTCCTTTAAAGGTAGCATTTGTCCCCTGTTATCAGTATTGACAGGTATATCAAGATCACTTCTCAAATCCTCAATCATTTCATCAGCCAGTTCAAAAATATCTGAACCTTTGTATTCTTCTTCAGCTATTACCTTTCCACTGGATGCTTCATACATAGCTGTGCGAATACTCAGGCTGTCTCCAACCATTTGGATGTTGCCTTTGTAGATATACTCCAGGTGGTTTTCCTGCGCAAGCTTTTCATATGATGATATTGAAACTCCGGTCCCGTCCTCATAACCCATATCCTGAAAATCCGATACCAAAAGGAAAGGAGAATAAGTTGAAATATAATTATCCTGCAGCAACTTATATTCGATCATTTCAGGAAAAGCAAACTGAAGCCATTGCAAGGAGGTATCTTTGGTCTGCAAATCAAAGAATGATATCAACAGACTTCTCCTGAATTCCTCTTTTACAATTTCCCTTTTTATTACTTTACCATCAATATTGGTGACACTCACCTCCCTCGTTGTTGCACCCAGATCCTTCCCTTCAAAAATGAAGAACAATATCAGTGCCGTGACGATGATATTTGCCGGTAACACAACCTTTTCCAAAGGACGCCATTTTCTGCTGCCGGCTCTTCCGTGAAACCAGGTAACTGTCCATACGCTTGGAAGCAATGTCAATAACCCCACTATGGAAAACTGTACCAGGAAAGGTGATAAACCATATTGTTGAGTTATCCATTGCATAAGATAGCCAACTCCAGCGATAACAGCCAGGCATATAAGGGTAACCTGTATAAGTCTTCTGTTCCACAATCCCTTAAAGAAACCTTCAGGTTCAGTGGTGATTGTTTCATCCCACAACACTTCAAAGGTTCTGACAGGTTCCGAAACCCCTTTCAATTCTCTTCTTCCTGATGGTTTCAGGATGACATCCATCCTGTTCCTGACCTGGTTACGCACATCCTCGGATATGCATATCCCATTTGGTCTTGCCAGAGGTTCCAGTCTGGCAGCGATGTTTACTGCGGAACCAAAGACATCCTGTCCTGAAATCACCACGTCACCGATATGTATGCCAGCCCGGAGTGAAAAGGCTTCATCTTTTAATTTGGCTTGGAAAGCAATGGCGCATTTAACAGCCTGGATAGCACTATCGAACATCATAAGTAAGCCATCACCCATTTCTTTCAGCACTTTTCCGTTATGTTCTTCAACGATGGGGAAGACGATCTCCCTTTGCCGTTTAAGGATCTTTAATGTTCTGGATTCGTTGGCATCCATTTGGCTGGTATAGCCTACGATATCAGTAAAAACAATGGCCACAAGTCGATGGGTTTCTGTGTTTTCCATTTTGGGAGGGATATGATGATTTTAAGTACCAAATTATACAAAAAAAACCGAAATCACCCCTGATTTTATGGGATAATTCCGGTTCGATGTGCAAATTGACTATAATATTATTTTTCTCCGATTACCTCAACCCAGTCA
Organism: Bacteroidales bacterium; assembly: GCA_018401355.1. GTDB lineage: Bacteria > Bacteroidota > Bacteroidia > Bacteroidales > B18-G4 > M55B132. The sequence continues at coordinate 1,319 of JAGYLD010000052.1, read as the reverse complement.
TAGGGATCAGGTTCTTCTGCGTATTGGATGGCTCTTAATTTATTATACAGCATAGTGGACTTGGGACCTGCTTTGCCATCTTCGCAATATTTGTATTGTTCACCGGTTTCGCGATCCTCTATCAGACAAATGGGCGAAATAATGGCAGCAGTCCCACAGGCCCCTACTTCATCGAATTCCTTTAATTCTTCAACAGGAACCGGCCTGACTTCTACCTTCATGCCCATATCTTCTGCAATTTGTCTCAGACTCATATTGGTAATGGAAGGCAAAATGGTATCTGATTTGGGAGTAATATACTTATCTCCTTTGATTCCGAAGAAATTTGCCGGTCCAGCCTCATCAATGAATTTCCTGTGCCTGGAGTCGTGGAACAAAACAGAAGCAAACCCTTCTTCCTTTGCTCTGGTTGCAGGACGTAAGCTGGCCGCATAATTACCACCGACCTTTATATGACCGGTCCCCTGAGGAGCAGCACGGTCGTAATCCTTTACAAGCTGGATCTTCACAGGATTAAAACCTTCCTTAAAGTATGGTCCAACAGGCCCGACAAAGATCATAAACATGTATTCCTCAGCAGGCTTCACGCCTACCTGTGGCCCGGTACCTATCAGCAATGGCCTGACATAAAGCGCAGCACCAGTGCCATAAGGAGGGATATATTTCCAGTTGAGTTGAACAGCTTTGATCATCATTTCCCTAAATAGCTCCAAAGGAACCTTTGCCATCATGATCCCATCAGCCGAGCGTTGCATACGCCTTGCATTTTCCTCCCAACGGAAAACCCTGACCTTGTCATCTTTACCTTTGAAAACCTTCAGACCTTCAAATGCTTCCTGTCCATAATGTAAACAAGTTGCTGCGATGTGCATGGGAATGTATTCAGAAGAAGAAACTTCTATATCACCCCATTTGCCATTTCTGTAATAGCAACGTACGTTGTAGTCTGTCTTGAAATATCCGAACGGCAGACTTCCCCAATCAATTTTTTCCATAGCTCTTTCTTTAAAGTGTTGTCTATCTTCCTTGGTTCATATCCTCGCTAAAATAATAAATATTGTTCAGATTTTGATGTGAATTTTGGGTTTTTTAAATGAAGGAAAAAAAAGTCTTGTTTCAGGGTATGATTTAAGTATGTCACCTTGGTATAGAGGCACAGAGTGAATTTACCACAAGACACAGAGGCACAGAGAAATAATTCTTGGTTGTGCTTCCTAAATCGTTGGCTATTAATCACATCACATCTTTGTGTGTCTTTGAGCCTTGGAGCCTTGGTGGCATAAATTTATTTGTAGACAATGTTTCGTAAATGATTTATC
>JAGYLD010000051.1 GCA_018401355.1 Bacteroidales bacterium | reverse complement strand
TGGTAGCCAAATGCAGATACCCACATGCCGTCAAAATCGAATTCATAGCTGTCGAGCAATTCGATGGAGAGGCCGCTGAATGTTGAATCATAAATGGTGCCGGTATAGGATTCCCAGGATATGTTTACTTCATTGATTATTGTATTTCCCAGGTTGGTGATAGATCCTGAAACCGGTGTTGGGCCTGTGATTACACTGGGCACCAGGATGGAGGTCATTTTGCAATCCAATCCGGATGGGCTCTTAAGGATAATATCGTCAATGTACCATGCAGTGATGTTTGCCAGATTTCCTGTAAGATAGAAACTTAGCTGGAAATTGGGTTTGCCAACATCGCCACCTGCTAAAATCAATTGCTTTTCTTCCGGACCCAGGTTTCCGTTGGGAGAAGTTTCCCATACACTCAACCATTGGCTTCCACCTCTTGTGGCTACTCCTATCTTTGGACCGCCAACCATTCCCTGATGGTACTGTTTGAAAACCAGGATCAATGTATCAACACCGGTCAAATCTATAACAGGACTCATAAACCTGGCAGTACCTGTCCCCGAACCATTGGAGTATTTTGCTTCAGGTGCAACACCACCTGCGTTGTCGGTATTGCTGTTTGACCATTGTGAACCCAAAGGTAAAGCAGTCCAACCCGGAGGTGGCATTGAACCACTGCTGAAATCCTCGTAAAGGAATGTTTGCCCAAAAATAAATGAGCACAACATTAATAGTACTGTGGTTAGGTAAATCTTTTTCATAATCTTTAAATTTGAATCAAATTCATTTGTAAATAAGTTCTAAATGCGCAGATTTAGGCTTGATTTGGATGACATAAAAGGTTGGTGCCCGCAAAAATAATTTAAGTAGTTGTGAATTACAATGTTATTAAGAAAATATATATATATGAGCATGTTTGGTTTTTGTATAAAGATTATTTTATTCCATTTATAACCAGGACTTTTTGTACAAATTTTTTGTTTATGTAATATTGCAATATGAAAGGAGATCCAAAGCTTTACAAGATGCTTGACGAATTGAAGATTCCATTTGATTATCATGAGCATCCTCCCGGTCCTACGATTGAAGCAGCTTTAAAATACTGGAAGGACATTGACTCAGCGCATTGCAGGAATATTTTTTTCAGGAATCATAAAGGGAATAAGCATTACCTTGTGATCAGCGACCACAGGTATAAAATTGATATCCACGACCTGGAGAAGCGCCTGAAACAGGGTAAGCTTACGTTTGCTTCTCCAAAAAGATTAAAAAAATACCTTGGTGTTGAACCTGGTTCAGTTTCATTGTTTGGATTGATCAATGATACTGAGCGTCATGTATATTTATTTATTGATAAGAACCTCCAAAAATCAAAAAAGATCAGTTTTCACCCTAACATCAATACAGCCAGCCTTGTAATATCCACCAGAGATATGTTAAAATTCCTGGAGCATACCGGAAATTCCTATGAGTTTATTGGTTTGTATGAAGATTGATTGTCCGGTTCATATTATTTCTGGTTGATATTCTGTATTTTATTGGTTATATTTGAATGATTAAGTAATGGTTTTTTTGTACAAAACTCAATTTCCTTCAGCATGGTAGAAAAAAGTCTCAATTCTTTGCAAGTCAATCCTGAAGAGGAACTGGACCATATATTCAAGATGTCGTTGCATTGCATTTGCATTGCTGATATTAATACTACAAATTTCCTGCAGGTAAACCCGGCTTTTGAGACAATTCTGGGATATAAACCTGAGGAGCTTATTAACAAATCTTTCCTGGATTACATACATCCTGATGACATACAACCAACCAAAGAGATTGTTGAAAAAAATTTGAGATTGGGGAAGAAGATTATTCACTTTGAAAACAGATATTTTAGAAAGGATGGTTCTGTAGTTTGGTTGGACTGGGTTTCTCATCCTGATGTTGAAAAAGGGATCACATATGCAATAGGCAGTGACATAACCCAGAAAAAAAACATGGAATTGGATTTAAAGGAGAGTGAAAGAAAATTCAGGACCTTGTTTGAAAAGTCTACAGATCCCATTCTCATATTGGAAAATGGAATATTTACAGATTGTAATAAAGCTGCAACAGCTATCCTCGGCTATAAATCCAAAAGAGGAATAGTTGGAAAAAGACCGCAGGAAATTTCACCTGATCTTCAGAGTGATGGGCTTAGTTCTGAAGAAAAGGCAGGAAAAGAAATTAAAATTGCCAGAGAAAATGGCTATAACCGTTTTGAATGGGTGCACCTGGACCGGAATAAAAATGAGATTTTGCTGGATGTTGCCCTTACGGATATTTCTGAAGAGGGAAGCGAACGCTTGTTTACCATTTGGCGGGATATCACTACTGCCAGGAGAAATGAAGAAGCACTTAGAAATAAGAAAAAGGAACTTGAGGAGATCTTTAATACTATGCCTGATGCTTTGGTTTATGCCACAAGCAATAGAAAAATCATGAAGGTGAATCAAGCCTTTGAAAGATTATTTGGCTACAAAGAGGAGGAGGTTCTTGGAAAGGAAACAAGGATATTATATGAGAATGAGGGGGAATTTCTTAAACAAGGTAAATTGCGCTACAATATTGATGTGAGGGATGTCTTTGATACCTATGAGATCAGATACAAAAAGAAAAATGGGGATGTATTCCTGAGTGAATCCATTGGAACACCCGTGCGGGATGCGGAAGACAATGTGGTTGGTTTATTGGGCATAGTGCGTGACATAACTGAAAAGCGGAATGCTGAGAAAGCGCTTCATGAAAGCCAGGAAAGGTTCTTTCAGCTGTTTAATAATATGGCGGATGGGGTAGCCATTTATGAACCTGATGAGGAGGGGATGCATTTCAGGTTCGTTGATGTAAATTCTGCCGGTGAAAGGATAAGCCATATTAAGAGAAGTGAAGTCAAAGGTAAATATTTGCACGATTTGTTCCCCGGAGCTTCTATTTATGGGCTTGTCCAGGCTATGAGAAAAGTTTATAAAACAGGAACCCCAAAATTTATACCCCTGAAGGAATACCAGGATAAAAGAATTTCACAATGGGTTGAAAATTATGTGTTTAAATTGCCCAGCGGAAACCTGGTAGCTATCTATAAGGACACAAGCAAGGAGAAGAAGAATGTATATGAGCTCAAGGAATACAAAGATAGACTTGATCTGGCTATGGAAAGTGCCGGCCAGGGCGTATGGGAATTCGATTTTAACACGAATATGGTTACTTTCGACAGGATCGCTGCAAGGATGCTTGGATATTCAAAATACAGCCTCACAGAACCAGCCGAAGATGCATTTGCAAGGATTCACCCGGAGGATTATGACAATGCCTTAAAAGCCTTTGATGATTACCTGCACGACAAGGCTGCAGATTACCAACAACAATTCAGGATCAGGTGCAGGGATAATTCATATATCTGGATCCATTCGTTTGGAAAGATCCTGCGGAGAAATGAGGACGGGACCCCGGCCCTCGTGATTGGTTTGCATACAGATATCACAAAAAGAAAGAAAAATGAAGCTGAATTGAAAAAATACAGGAGCCATCTGGAGGAGCTTGTTAATGAGAGGACAAGGGAAATTGAAGAAAAGAACATGGAGCTTGAAAGAATGAACAGTTTGTTTGTTGGCAGGGAATTCAGGATAAAGGAATTGAGGGAAATGGTGAAAGAGTTAAAAGAAAAATTGAAGAAAAAGGAGGAATAGTTGAGTTTCTGAACAATGAGATTCTATTTTAAATACCGGTTTTTGTTGATATCCATTATCATAGGGATATTTGTTGGTTTAATGGATTCGGTTTTGGATTACCTAATCTTTTTTGAAGAATTTGGATCTTTGAAAAGGATGATATTTTATCCGCCTGTCCATGAGGTTTTTACCCGTACTGTCATATTTCTGTCATTTGTTATTTTTGGGATTGTTGTCCAGTATCTAGCCAACAGATCTCACCGTAACCTTCAGACATTGAATGAGCAAGAGTTTTTCCTGAAAATAATTTCCGGAAACATCAATGATATGATCTGGATAGGCTCAGATGATTGGGAAAAAATTTATTATGTGAGTGATTCATATCAGGGTTTATGGGGACGATCATCAGAAAGCCTGAAAAGGTCTCCGCTATCCTGGATGGATGCTGTTATTGAGGAAGATAAAGAACGGGTGAAGACAAGCCTCAGAAAGATCATTGAAGAAGGTTTGGATGAATTCAAATTCCCCCTTTACAGAATTAAATCGCTGGATGGTAATGTTTACTGGCTTCAGGTTTCGGGAAAATTTGTGAAGGTAGCCGGGGAAGGAAAGAGATATGTTGTTGGGGTGGCTCAGAATGTAACCAATCAAATACGTGTTGCAAAGCAATTGAAAGATGAAAGGGATTATTTGCAGAAACTATTGAATATTGCAGGGGTTATCATTGTTACATTGGATTCCGAAGGGAATATCACCTTGATCAATAGGAAAGGTCAGGAACTGATTGGTAAAAGCTGGCAGGAACTGGCCGGAAAAAACTGGTTTGATACATGCATAGTGAAAGAAAAACGCAGAGAGGTCAGAATGGTATTTGACATGATCATATCTGGTAAGGTTGAGCCGGTAGAATCTTATGAGAATACTATTATAACAGATGATGGCAGGGAAAGGCTCATTTCATGGCATAACGCCTTATTATATGATGAAGAGGGCAACATTACCGGAACAATAAGTTCGGGACTGGATGTCACTGGTGAACGGGAGGCACAAAAGAGAAATGCAGAATATTCTGAAAAGCTAAAAAGGCTGGTAAAAGACAGGTCCCAGGAACTCGATGCAAAAACCAAGAAATTGACAGACTCTCAGAAAGCATTAACCTATTTGCTGGAGGATGTTAATGAAGCACGCCAGGATCTGATAGATCTGAACAAGAAACTGGAATTGTCGAATAAAGAGCTGGAGGCTTTTTCATATTCGGTTTCTCATGACCTCAAGGCACCGTTGAGGGCGATAGACGGATTTTCTAAGATTTTGCTGGAAGAATTCGATGGCAAACTTGGAACGGATGGTGAACGCTATCTTAAAATTGTCCGGGATAACACACAAAGAATGGGAACCCTGATTCAGGACCTCCTGAACTATTCCAGGGTTGGTCGTGTTGGCCTGAAACCGGTTGATATTGATATGTACTTTCTTGTGAGGGATTTATGTGATGCGCAGCTTGAATTATCCATGGAAAAGAATATTGTGATTGAAATTGATACACTGCCAAAAGTTAAAGCCGACAAGACCCTGATCACACAGGTATGGAATAACCTTTTGTCTAATGCTGTGAAGTTTTCATCTCCAAGGGAAACTCCCAAAATCAAGATTGGATTCGAAGATCAAAATGATTCTTACCGGTTCTTTATTTCTGATAATGGTGTGGGTTTCGATAAAAAATATGCAAACAAATTATTTCAGGTTTTTCAACGATTGCATACCATTGAGGAGTTTGAAGGAACCGGCGTTGGCCTGGCATTGGTTAAAAGGATTGTTGAAAGACACGGTGGTTCCGTCGACGTAGAGGCAAAAAAAGACAATGGCGCAACTTTCTATTTCTCACTGGCAAAAAGATAATTTGCTTAATTTTACGAATTGCCATAAAACCAGTTATACCATGAGTAAAAGTAATGTCATAGAAATCCTGCTCGTTGAAGACAATCCCAACGATATTGAGCTAACAATAAGGGCATTAAATAAGAACAACCTTGTGAATAAGGTGCATGTGGTTAAAGATGGTGAAGAAGCCCTTGATTTTTTATTTTGCAGGGGTGATTATTTGACCAGGAAGAAGGAAAAACCTCCCAAAGTTATTTTGCTGGACTTAAAATTACCCAAAGTAAATGGGCTGGAAGTACTGAAAGAGATAAAATCAAAAGAAAAGACCAAATATATTCCTGTTGTGGTCCTGACCACTTCCAGAGAAGAAAAAGATATGATGGAAAGCTACCGTCTTGGAGTGAATAGTTATATTGTTAAACCGGTAGATTTTCAAAAGTTTATTGATGCAGTGGCTGATATTGGATTGTATTGGCTGCTTCTTAATGAAATGCCAACTTAATTGCTTATGCAAGATTTGAGAATACTGTTTTTAGAAGATCTTCCTGAGGATTATGAACTGAATGTCAACACCCTGAAAAAATCAGGTCTGGAATTTGAACATAAAAGTGTCGACAATGCCGATGATTTTATAAATCAATTAATATCGTTTAAACCCCATATAGTTATCTCCGATTACAGTCTTCCCCAGTATGATGGAATCTCTGCAGTGAAAGATATGCAGAAAATTAACCAGGATATACCTTTGATCATAGTTACGGGTACGCTGGATGAAGAAACCGCCGCTGATACCATAAAAAGAGGTGCCTGGGATTATGTTGTAAAGGAAAGGCTGCACCGTCTTCCATCTGCCGTTAATAATGCTTTAGCCCTGAGAGAAGAAATTATCAGGAAAAAGGAAATTGAGGAGGCCCTGGAATCAGCAGAATCTGAATTCGAATCTTTGAGAAATAATGTCCCTCTGGCGGTTTACAGATCTAATGTAAATGGGCAACTTATTTATGCCAACCCTGCATTCCTGGAAATGTTTGGGTTCGACACTTTGAGAGAAGTCCTGAAAATCAGTATCCCGGATTATTATGTCAGACCAGAAGAAAGGGAAAACCTCATGAATGAGTTGCTTTCCAAAGGCGTTGTGAAGAATTATGAGATTGAGATCAACAGGAGAAATGGAGAGCATTTCTGGGGATTGTTTAATATCAGGGCCATCTTTAATAAAAATGGCGATCATATTTATCAGGATGGCATTATATCCGATATCACAGAAATAAAAATAGCCAGGGAGGAGCTCATTGCTGCCAAAGAGAAGGCTGAAGAATCTGACCGGTTAAAAACTGCCTTTCTTGCAAATATGTCGCACGAAATCCGTACTCCCATGAATGCCATTGTGGGTTTTTCTGATCTGCTGCTTGATTCATCCTACTCAAAGGAACAAATTGAAGAATTTGTCAGGACCATCCAATCGAGTGGCGATACTCTGTTGAGAATTATTAACGATATCCTGGATGTGGCGAAAATTGAATCGGGGATCCTTACATTTGAGCAGACCCCATTCCAGGTAAACAGCATGCTGAAAGATGTTTATCAATCTTTTAATGGCAGAAAAGATACTAGCAAAATTGAATTTAATTTGCTCCCTGGAAGTCCTGAATCCGATATCACTCTGATAAGTGATGAGACCAGGATCAAACAAATCCTGAATAATTTGCTGGTAAATGCTTTTAAATTTACTCATCAGGGTCAGATCAATATTGGTTATGTCCTTAAAGAAAATGAAGTAGAGTTTTTTGTGACCGACACAGGAATAGGTATTCCGGAAGATAAACAGGCAATCATCTTTGAGATGTTCAGGCAGGTCGATGAAAGCCATACCCGTGAGTTTGGTGGAACCGGACTTGGATTGACCATTGCCAAAAACCTGATTGAAAAAATGGGTGGGGAGATGTGGCTTAATTCTGATCCGGGAAAGGGCTCAGATTTCAGGTTTACAATCCCATTTGATCCTGAAATGAAAAGACAGCATCCCGAACCGGAACCGGTAAAGAATCAGAATAAAAATTGGGATGACTGGACAGGAAAAACGATATTGATCGCTGAAGATGTAGATTCTAATTTTGAATATCTTGAGACAATCCTAAAAAAAACGAATGCTACAATCCTTTGGGCTAAAGATGGCATCGAGGCAGTTCAGCTATGTGGGGAGAATAAGGATATAGACCTGGTTTTAATGGACATCAGAATGCCCAACCTGAATGGTTATGATGCTACAAAAAGGATCAAAGAGATTCGAAAAGACCTTCCGATTGTTATCCAAACCGCATATGCTCTTGAAAGTGACCTGGAAAAGATCAGGCAGTTGGATTGTGAGGCAGTTATTACAAAACCAATAGCTCCAAGAGGGTTGACAGAAAAATTGAGGAAGTTTTTCTTAGAATAATTACTAAAATTTTGCATTAATATAATTAGCAATTGCTAAGGTATTAACAATATGCATAAATGGTGACAGGAAAATTTTTAATGCGAAACTTCAGTTAATGACATAAAAAATTGATTATTTAAGAGGATTTTTGTTGATAGTATTTTCAGGAACAGGAAATATGGATTATATAAAGCGGTTGATCAACTGCTCGATAAATTCTTCCCTGCCGCTTATTAAGGCAGGCTCCCCGTTTTCCAGTGTCAGTTTTCTAAGGTCTCCCATGGTAAGATTGCCGTTTTCAAAGTTACGGCCGGCATCTTCATCAAAGGTGGCGTATCTTTCTCCTTTTATTTTCAAGTATTCTGTTTCATCCAGGATCTTGTGGGCAATGATCAGTCCTCTTGCAAAAGCATCGATGCTGTTGATGTGGGCGATAAACAAATCTTCTACACCGGTTGAGGTTCTTTGGGGGACAGCATTAAGGCAGATCCCTCCGTTTACCAGGCCTCCTGCCTCCTGAATAACCAGCATGGCTTTAATGGCCTCCTGCAGGTTGATGTGAAAGCTTTTGTGGCCCGGATCGGAAAAAGAATCACAGCTATTTATATTTATGCCACCAAGTAGATTGCTGTCGGTAGCAAACTGCAGTTCATGATGAAATGACCGGCCCGAGCGGACGGCATGGCAGGCATCAATGTTCAGGAAGAAATCACCGGATAGACCAAAATGCTCCAGGAAACATAATGACGAAGCAACATCACGGATGTATTGGTGTTTAAGCGGGAAATCAGGCCTTGGTTCCAGGAGAAAAGTGCCCGGAAACTCTTTTTCACGCCCATACTCTGCGATCATAAATAAAAACCTTGCCAGGTGCTCCTGCTCACGATGTATATTGGTGTTGTGCAGGCAATGGTAACCTTCCCGAACCGGAGAGAAGTTAAAGCCCACAGCTTTAAGTTCCTTTGATATATCCAGGATGTTTTTAACCTGTACGGCGGCATGCATGACGACATGGAAATCAGGATTTGTAGCTGCACCATTCATATATCTTGCCTCCGAAGCCAGGTTGGCTGAGCCCCAAAGCGGTTTTATGCCTGTAATTTCCTGCCTCTTTTTGATCTCATCAAGTATGCTGGCCAGACCGATTTCAATATCATAAACAGATCCTCCGCCTACAAGGTCCGTATCCTGGAAACAATAGTAGGATATTCCCAGTTTCGAGAAAAATTCAAAAGCCGCATCAAGCTTTTTTCTTGCAAGCAAAGAAACATCTGAGGACCGGTTCCATGGATGAAACCGGGTAGCATCACCAAAAGCGTCTTCACCGGAATGCACAAACACATTGCCAAAAGATGCAGCATACCGCAAATGCTCCCGTAAATCCAACCGACCTACAACCATGTTTTCATCATACCACTTGTACGCCAGCGGATTCCCGGAGTCCCTGCCTTCATACCTGATCTTCCCAATGCCCTTGAAGTATTCCTGGTCTCCAATGAAATAGTCCATGTTTCTCCTAAGATTATTAGAATAGAGTTTTAATGTTGGGATACTCTCTTCTATAATCAATCCATGAAAACAAAGATAATGCTATATGATGTTAAATTCAGGATAGTTAATAAATTCTGGATATCTTTCTGATTTTAATTTTTTTTAACTTGCGGGTAAATTAATTAACCTAAATCAAATGCTATGAACAAAATCAGAATTATTCTAAGTCTTGTTGTTGTCTTATTGTTCTTTTTGATAATCAGGTGTGATAAAGATGATAAATCAGAAGGAGTTCCGCAGAAAACGACTGTTGAACAAGACAAACAAAACATCGAGAATTCGATGGATGGAATTCTTGATTGCATGACCATGCTAAAAAATGGAAATGCTGCAACTTCTGTTAAGGCATTTCTTAAAATGTCCGGTGGTGAGGCCCTAAGCGAAGATTGGGTCCAGGATCTGATCGATAAACTGGATGTTCACTTCAACTGGCAGCAGATTGAAGAAAATGGACGTTTCGACTTTGCTAATCTGGCAGGTACATATTCCTGGGATATAAATGCATTAGTATGGAATTATATGTCAGTTTCCGGAAACAACAAAATTGTTCTGCAGTTCCCGTCCCATGAAAATCAAACAAGCCTCAATGCTGTGATGACATTATATGAATATTCAGATGAGTATTTAAACTTTAGCAGTGATTCATACTGGTTTCCAAAATCCGTATATGCTAATCTTGTTGTGGATCAAAATGAGATTGCATGGGTTAATCTAAGCAATGTTGAATATGACGGTGGATCTTTTCAAATTCCGGTTTCGGCAGATATCGAGGTGTATGTTAAACCCTTTACATACAATATAAATTATATCAGGGAAACACCAACTCGTTTTAATTTTATGGTCGGTTACACCAATGGCGGTGGATGTGTTATGAATATCAATGCGGAATTTCAGATTACCCATTCCGATTATGAAAATCTTGATCTGGAGGACGATCTTAATTTTATTGAAGCCACAATTCAGCATGGAAATTTGAAGTTTACAGGAAGTGCTGATATGGGTACTTTGCTTCAAATGGATGATCCGACACCTTCCCAGGTAAATCAACTGGTCAACGTGGATGTTTATTACATGGGTATTAAAATCGGAGACCTTGAATACAGAGAGTTTGGCGATGAAGAAGAAGTATATATTGTTTACAAAGATGGAAGTTCAGAAAACACGTCTCGTTATTATGAAGATTTTTTGGATGGACTTGAACTGATTGTATATGACTTTACCGGAGAATGGGATAAAAAATAAGATTTCTGCAGCCATTTTGTTTTTCGTCCTTGTTGCGATTCCTTTTCAAGGATCAGGGCAGGATGAACCGGACAAGCATGCACACCAGGTTTCTATCAATGCGTCAAAATTCATAAAAGGGATATTCCCAGGCCAGGAACATGAGTATGAAATTGGATACAGATATGCACTCACAGAGAAACTTTCTTTGAGATCAGCAATTAACTTTTATAACCAGACCACCGATGACGGATATCTTGAAGGAGGACTTAAACTGGGCGCGGATTATACTTTTAAAGAATCAGGAAACTGGAGTTTTTATTATGGTGCAGATCTTATGGGCCAGTATATTGGTTATAGAAGCAGCGAACGAGAAAATTACCAGTTGGGCATCATGTGCTTTCTCGGAGTAATCTACTATATTGGAGATCATTTTTCTTTATCCACAGAACCAGGCGTTTTTGGCCTTTACAATCATTACTTCGACAGGGACTCCTTCTCGGACCATAAGGTTGAGGAATATTTCACTTTTGGACTGGGGAATATAGGACAACTTACGATTGGATTTCATTTTTAGTTCGCAGAGGTGCCAGGCCTCCGGCCTTCGGGAGAATCATTGTGCCATTGGCTACCGGAGTAACACCCCTAAAGGGGTTTTTCGTGGATACGGGAATGGTTTTATTAGCTGTTGCGTTCGCCAGGCGAAAGCCCCATAGGGGCGGTACTCCGGTAGCGTATAGCGCAAATGTTAAAACGAACCCCGGAGGGGTGGCATTAAAGACAAATTGTGATGTTGTATCCGGAAGATGGTTAAAAATATTAATTGTACACAGAAACCATCCGTATTTTATACATGCTGATGCCAATATTATCCTTCATAAAATCCGGGGTCTGATCGCTCCAGGTCTTTCCTCCATCCGGTGAATATTTGATCTCGGAGTATTCGAATGATGCTCCCGCATTGCCACAAACCCAGACCTTATAATCGAACAGCACGGCTATCCCTGTTAACCAGTTGTTGGTATTCGTATGGTATTGTGTCCAGCTTTGTCCGCCGTCCGTTGTACGGTAGAATTCTCCGTAATCTTCCACGATATATGCTGCATCTTCGCTTATCAGATGTATGTCATTGGCGTCAGCGTATGCAGGGTTGACTGACACATCGTTCCAGGTGACACCATTGTCATCCGATCGTATGATGAACTTGCCCGGACCTCCCATGGCCCAGATGGAATTTCCTTTAGACTTGATCGAAAGGAAATGTCCCAATTTAGTTTGATCCATACCAAGGTCCTGCAGTGCATTAACACGCTGCCAGGTCCCGCCCATATTTGTTGAATGGAGCAGAACAGGAAAAGAATCCACAGGATTATAATAGCCCCCAACCCAAATATTATCGATGGCAGTTGCACAAACGCGGAGAAAATCTATGTGCTGGAATTCTGCCGGAACATTGCTCTTTGTCCATGAAAATCCGCCATCATCAGAATGGTAGATGGTACTCTGTTTTCCAACGATCCAGATGTTGTTGTGATCATAGGCATAAATCCCATTATATGCGACATTTGGCAATCCGGCACCACTCATGGACCAGGTTTGGCCACCATCGGAAGATCTGTAGACATTATGTCCCTGGCCATCTTGTATACTATCCCCTGCAACCAGGATATTGTTCGTGTCAAGAATGCAAATATCAGTAAACCCTGCGTTGGGAAGCTGAATGGAATCACCCTGACGGGTCCAGTTCTTGCCTCCGTCTTTGGTGTGGATGATGGTCCCGTAATGACCATCGGATAAACCGGCTGCCCAACCGTATAACAAAAGGACAGGAGTATCGGAGTCATTATCTTCCTCTTTTTTACATGCGGTAAGTAAAATACCGATGGAAAGGATCAGTAAAATAAAGAAATTCAAGTTTTTCATGATTATGTGGTTTGTTGGTCCCATAAATTTAAGAAAAAATTACTTTTGGCAAAAAAATTATAAGGAAGCTGCATAATAATATATTATGGAATTGGAAAAATTTACATCTTTTGAAGTTCGTGTCGGAGACATCAACTATGGCGGGCACATGGGAAACGATAAAGCCTTACTGCTTTTCCACGATGCCAGGATACGTTTCCTGAAAGAATTTGAATGCTCTGAGAAAGATCTTGGTAACGGGGTTGGTATTATCATGGCGGAAGCTCATGTGTATTTTCTTAAAGAGATCTTTCTGCATGATAAATTGTGGGCTACAGTGAGTGTTTCTGATATCACAACAGCTTCTTTTGTGGTAAATTATTCATTTATCAGGGAAAATGACCACAAAGAAGTTTTGAAAGGGTCAACCAGGATCCTGGCCTTTGACTATCAACGGCAGAAAGTGGCAAGGATCCCCGGGGAGTTTCTGGGAAAAATGAAGAAGTAGAAAACTGATTCAGGTTGCAAGATGCAGGACGCAGGTTAACTTAATCCGGGTTTTGGTTGACAGATTTCTGCTTTCTGCTATCTGTGAGCCGTTTGTGGTAGCTACATTTAAATTGCATCCGTGGTATCCAGTTGGATAATGTTGTATTTTCGCCTTAATTTCAGCATAAATCTACTATGATCAAAACTATTGCCGGATGAAGATTACAATAATAGGTGCAGGAATCTCAGGTTTATCAGCGGGCTGCTATTTGCAAATGAGCGGATTTGAGACCGAAATCTATGAAAAAAATTCAAAGCCTGGAGGTCTGTGCACCAGCTGGAAGGTTGGCGATTACACTTTCGATGGTTGTCTTCACTGGCTCCTGGGTTCAAACGAAAGCAATCCATTCTATACTTTATGGTCTGAACTTATCGACATGAATTCCGTCGAATTTGTCAATCACCAGTCCCGGGTAGATATAGAAGTGAAGGATCATACAGACCAGAATGGCAGCAAGGTTTTTCATTTATACACAGACATTGCCCGTCTGGAGAAGTATATGATCAGCATTGCCCCGGAAGACACTGGCCGGATTAAAAAGTTGATCCGGTCCATGCGTCTGCTCCAGCGCTATGATATCCCTCCGGAGATAAAGACCCAGCCGGCATTTTATTCTTTCAGACAAAAGATCGGAATGATAAGGTATCTGCCTCTGTTACTGTTTATGCTCAGGAACCGCTATGTAACAAATTTCACTTTTGCAGAAAAGCTTAAAAATCCTTTTCTCAGGGAGGCCTTCCGGTTGATCTATGATGGGGATGAATTTCCCTTGCTTATTGTGACCATGCCTTTGGCATTTGCTGATCTTGACGGAACGGGATATCCCATAGGAGGATCACTTCGTTTTGCGAATAAGTTCGAAGAGAAGTATGTGTCACTTGGGGGTAAAATAAATTACCATTCCGGGGTCAAAGAAATACTGGTTGAAAATGATCGTGCAAAAGGTATTTTGCTGGATGACGGACGTGAGATCAGATCGGACATCATTGTTTCGGCAGCCGACTGGCATTTTACTGTTTTCAGAGCATTGAAAGGAAGATACACCAACAGGAAAATTCTGGATCTGCGGGATGGGAATATTTTCCAGGTATATTATTCTATAATTAACGTATCGTTAGGAATTGCCAGGCGTTTGGACGATTTACCACATTTGTTGAGGTTCCCGATTCCAGAAGAATTTATATCGCCGGATGGAACGGTTTATTCACGGATGGAACTGCATGTATATAACTATGATCCCACCCTGGCTCCGGCAGGAAAGACCTGTGTATCTGTTAGTTTTTATACAAAAAGGGGCGATTTCTGGATTGACCTGCATAAATACGATCATCAGCAATATGAACAGATCAAGCGAAATTTTGCCGAAAGGGTGATTGAAATTCTTGAACAAAAATTTGGAGGCATCAAGGATTTTGTTGAAGTGACCGATGTTGCCACACCAGCAACCTATCACCGATATACTAACAATTGGAAGGGTAGCATTCAGGGCTGGCTTCCCGGGAAAAACCTTATGGCTCCCTCGCCGGTTGCATTTGAGCTTCCCGGTTTGCGAAATTTTTATTACAGCAGCCACTGGTCCCTCCCTGGCGGTGGATTGCCATCTGTAATTAAAACCGCACGTGACATGGCAAAGATGATCGCCAGAAAATTCAATGGAGCTGGCTAACAGTGTTTTTTAAACTGAATTATTTAATATAATCAAAATACAAATGCCTTACCGTCTCGCCTTTGTTGATGATCTGCTTTAGTGAATCAATTCCTATTTGCAGATGTTCCGAAACGAATCTTGAGGTGACATCCTGATCGCTTTGTTCTGTTTTAACACCGGTGCTGATCATGGGTTGGTCGGTAACGAGTAACAGAGCACCTGTGGGGATTCTGTTCGCAAAGCCTACCATGAAGATGGTTGCTGTCTCCAGGTCGATGGCCATGGCCCTTGTGCGGCGAAGATATTTCTTGAATTTATCGTCATACTCCCATACGCGGCGGTTGGTTGTAAATACGGTCCCCGTCCAGTAATCCCGGCCATGGTCGCGGATGGTGGTTGATATGGCCTTTTGCAGGTTAAAGGCAGGTAAAGCCGGGACCTCACCCGGGAAATAATCGTTGGAGGTTCCTTCTCCCCGTATGGCAGCGATCGGCAGGATAAGGTCACCCAGCTTGTTTTTCTTCTTCAGACCACCGCATTTTCCCAGGAAAAGACAGGCCTTGGGTGCAATGGCACCGAGCAGGTCCATGATGGTAGCCGCATTGGCGCTGCCCATGCCGAATTTGATCATGGTGATATTATCGGCAGTAGCGCTGGGCATGGGCCGCTTTTCACCAACGATATCTATATTATGAAGTTTTGCAAAATCTTCAAGGTAATCCATAAAATTGGTCAACAGGATATATTCCCCGAAGGAATCAAGTGGCATACCGGTATAGCGGGGTAGCCAGTTTTCTATTATTTCTTGTTTTGTTTTCAGAATGCAATGTGTTTGAGGTAATACATGTATTCCATTTGAAATGCAAAATTAAGCATTCAGGTTGAAATATTCTACCGTTAACCATAACTAAAAGATGATTCTTACCTGCTATGGCTGCTTTCTTCCCTGATGTCTGCAGCTTTGGGCGGTTCTGTGAATCCCTTTGCTGCAGCATGTTTGGCTGCCTCCTCCATGGATGCTGCTATGATCATATCCACTCCCAGTTCACCGGCATCATGGATAATCTGTTGCAATCTTTTTTGTTTTTTCCTGATCCCAATATCACGAATATATACAGCTTTAATTCTTGAGGCATACATTTCTGCCATCCTCAGGTATATTTCGGGATCTTTCTGGCCGCTGTCCCCGATCAAAATAAAATCATGGTTGTGGTAAAGTTCAAAAAGTCCTTTAATGATGGTGATCTTCTCCCGGTATCGTTTCCCTGATTGCCATATCCTGAAAAGGCTCAGCTTGCTGTCGCTCAGCAATAACGTTCCCCGTGGGATTTTCTGGTATTTCAGAAAATCAATAAGCAGATCGTATAGGTTCCATTCACTTCCTGAAACATAGAAAATAGGACGGCTATTGTCGTTTCCGGGATTACTCAATGCCTGGTAAAAATCAGATACCCCTGTTACCGGAGAACGTGTCAATGCATTTTTAAAGAGCATGAGCCTGAGTTTTTTCATGCTATGGGTTGAATGGGATACCAGGATGGTGTCATCAATATCCGATACTATCAGGAACTTTTCCTCTTTTCCGATGATCCTGATCTTGCTCTCAGCGGTAACTGTGCGACCTTCTTCCGTGATGTCGTCAAGAAGCGTATAGCGGACCGATGGCCATTCATGGTTTTCACCCTGAGGTTTACCTGTTGGAATGATGGTGTGGAAGAGTCCACGGTCATCGGTTCTCACAACTTCGGAAATATCGCCGTATTCGATCCTTACCCTGACACCGGCGATTTCATCTCCTGAGTATCTTCTGACTGTGGCGAGGAAATTTTTCCACAGATTTTGACCCTCTTGTGGGTCGCTTATACCTTTATCTTCAATGACCCCTCCGGTAATGACCACCTTTTCATCATCACCAAATGCGTTGTATGGGATGATCACCGGTTCCCCCAGCAATCCCAGCTTTTTCTTGAAAAATATACGCAGTGCTTTGAATGGATTCCTTGCTTTCCTGAAAATGTAATTTATGTTTTTTTTAAACATTGTTGATCTTTTGCATTGTTTTTGCCTTTTAATTCAAACAACAGGCCAAAATGGACCTGAAATAAAGTAATCAAGAAGAATTATGGAGAAAATCTTATTTGTGCTTAATCTCTCTTCCGGAACGGGTATGGCCGCAGAAATAGAAAAGGACATCGTAGAGCAGGCTGGTGAACATGATTGTCGTTACCGCATAGAAAAGCTTGGCAAAGAGGATTGGTCAAAAGCAGTAAATGATTGGATCGATGAGTTTGATCCTTCGGCCGTTGTTGCCGGAGGAGGAGATGGTACTGTTAACATGATCGCGAGAGAGATCATGCATCGTGATCTTTCTCTGGGTATTCTCCCTCTGGGATCATCCAATGGAATGGCATACCAGCTTGGGATTCCGGAAGACCCCATTGAAGCACTGAAGATTATTTTTCAAATGAAAAAGAAACCAATTGACCTCCTTGAGATCAATGAGGAACATATTTGCCTCCATATGAGCGACATAGGCATGAATGCCCGGGTCATCAAGCGCTATGAAAAGGAAGATATACGGGGTATTGCCGGTTATGCAAAGCAGTATTTTAAAGAATTGGGAAAGACGAAGAAGTTTTATTCCTTTTTGCAGGCTGACGGAATAAAGAAAAAGATTAAAGCCGTTATGGTCATCATTACCAATGCTTCATTTTATGGAACAGGAGCGAATATTAATCCTGAAGGAAAGATCGATGATGGCTTGTTTGAGGTGGTGCTGATAAAACCTTATCCATTTTGGTTCATGCTGTACGCGCTGAAATCCTTGTTTACAAGAAGCCTGACAAAACAGCCTTTCATTGAAAATATCAGCTGCAGGGAGGCAGTGATCAATATTCTGCCGCCTCAGGAAACGCAGGTCGATGGTGAATATACGGGTTTACAGGACAGGCTTTCAGTCCGCATCCTTCCAGCAAAGATAGAGATGATTACAAGGGATCAAAGCGGATGATCCTTCTCTTCACCAGGGCGGAACAATGTCCCGGCCTTCCTGAAGGAATTGTTGAATGTTTTGATGTCCTGGTAAACATTCTGGCTGAATTCATCCCACTTGTTACTGCCGGATTTTTCTATCTTTTGATATTTTTCTGACATCCTGTCCCTAAACACGTTGTGGTGCCATCTTCAATACCTTAACAGGGCATTGATCCAGGAATCCTTCACCGGCATTTCATCCGGGCCGGAGATAAATACATTTCCGCTGTTTCCCAGTGTTTGCAATGCTGCCAGGTTGAATAGAGATGAATCAAGGATGTTGTTGTTTTCCTGAACAACCGTTGTTCTGTTCCTGGGATCATAGAATCCACGCTGGTCTTTGCCATGCTGAATGAATAATGTGTCAATCCTTCCGTCCACTGCGGCG
>JAGYLD010000050.1 GCA_018401355.1 Bacteroidales bacterium | reverse complement strand
CATAATTTTAATATAATTGTTTAACTTTTTGTTAAGGTATAATAAATAGTATATTAAGTGAAATACATCCTCGGGAACAAAATAATACGTCTTGATTCGTGCACTTCTACCAACGAATTTGCCATATCCCTTATTGAAAAAGGCAAAGATGAAAATGGCATGGTCGTAACAGCAAATTTTCAAACCGCTGGCCAGGGCCAGGAGAACAATGCTTGGATCAGCAATCCAGGGGAAAACATATTGATGAGCCTGATATATTATCCTGATTTTATTTCTCCCCAAAACCAATTTCTGCTAAGTAAAAGCATTTCTCTTGGCATACTTGATTTTATAAGCATGCATCTTGAAAAGGCAGTCATATCTTACAATGTAAAATGGCCCAATGACATTTATGCCGGAAACAACAAAATTGCAGGAATACTGATAAAGAATATCATTCAGGGCGACATTCTCAAGAAATCAGTTATTGGAATTGGCATTAACATAAACCAGGAAGAATTTCCTGATCAAATTTCCAATCCAACTTCATTAAAATTATTAACAGGAAGATCTTTTGATCTGGAAGAAACCTTTCAATCCCTGATCCATTCATTGAATCTAAGGATTCATCAACTTATCAGCGGATCATTTGATAACATACACAGCGATTATCTGGTTTCGCTTTACTGGTTTAATCAGTATAAACCATTTATTTACAAAGGAAAAGAAATTATAGCCAGAATTGCCGGAGTTGATGAATACGGACGGCTCATTGCCATTAAAGAAAATGATGAAAGAATCCAGTGTGACATCAAAGAAATTATTTTTCTCAATGACCGGAATGATGTTCCTTAACTTTATGAGCCATATGATTTACCAGATTTTGCAGAGGTTTTTTTGCCATCATCAGGATCATTGGTGACATATTTGCGATCAATTCCATATGCACATTTGTTGCCTCATCTTTCAGGGAATCAAGCCTTGCAATAAGATCAAATTCAAAGGGAGTTTTTCCATCTCCGGTTATTTTTATATGTGCATTCTCCTTCAATTCAATGATCTTAAGGCTTACATGGCCCATGTTTTTAATCGTAAAGGAGCAGGTCTTATCACTTGCATTCCAGTCGGTTACCTGCTCAGGCATCAGCTTTTCAAAATTCCTGAAATCACTCAGAAAATTATACAAATGACTTATTGATTTGTTAACAAGAACCTTATCACTTTTTATGCTTACTTCCATAATAAATCTATTTTCCCCACTCCGAAGGATTCTCGCGCCACTTCATCAATGTTTGCAAATCTTCATTGCGGATGTAATCAATCTCAATGGCTTTTTTAATAAGATGGTCATAGTCAGACAGTACAATCAGGGGGCATGTTTCTCTTTCAAAACTATCACTGGCCTTTTGAAGGTTATAGGTAAAAATCGCCACCATTCCTTTTACATTGCATCCGGCATCTCTTAATGCTTTTACAGCAGAAAGGCTGCTTCCACCAGTTGAGATCAGGTCCTCGATCACAACAACAGACTGCCCCTCTGAAACCTTTCCTTCAATCTGGTTTTCCAGCCCGTGTCCTTTTTTTGAGGATCTCACATAGGCGAAAGGCAAGTCAAGATCCTGAGCTACAAGCGCCCCCTGAGCAATTCCCCCTGTCGCTACACCAGCAATAAGGTCAACGGAAGGATATTCAGCCTGTATGGCTTTTACAAATTCCTGACGTAAATAAGTCCTTACCCTGGGAAACGAAAGGGTGATCCTGTTATCACAGTAAATGGGTGATTTTATTCCTGAAGCCCATGTAAACGGTTGTTCAACTTCCAGCTTTATTGCTTTAATTTGTAGCAATAACTCGGCTGTTTTGAATGCAGTTTCCTCATTGTAAATCATGAGGCAAAATTAGAAGTTTTTGAAAATATTTAATAATTTTATTCAAAATATCATCATGAATAAAAAAATCGCTGTCTTTCCAGGATCATTTGACCCAATCACCAAAGGGCATGAATCAATCATCTTGAGAGCCACTTCTATTTTCGATGAGATTTATGTCAGCATAGGTACCAATGCAGAAAAAGCCAGTTTCTTTCCAATTGAAAAAAGGCTTGAATGGATCAGATTGGTTTTTGCAGGGCAGCCTAAAGTAAAAGTGGACAAATATCACGGACTTACAGTTGATTATTGCAAAAAGCTGGGGGCAAAATTCATTTTACGCGGACTCAGGACTTCCGCTGATTTTGAGTTTGAACGCAGCATTGGCCAGATAAACAAGAAGCTCTATCCTGATATTGATACTGTCTTCCTGCTTACCACTCCAGAGTATACAGCACTTAACTCTTCCATCGTCAGAGACATCATTCGACATGGTGGTGACCCAGGCCCATTTATCCCTGAAGCAGTAAAATTCTGATAAAAAACTCCCAAATAATCTAGAATGCTTTACGTTTATCACATAAAACAAATTATGGTGAAAAGGGTAATTTTTATATTGTATACGATGATCTGCCTGATAATTTATTCATCAGCAGCAGAAACAACCATAATGGGCAAGATCTCAGGATCAAAAAGCAAAGAATTAATAAGATTACTTGGATATAAAGACTTTCTAACTTTTGAGCAAGAAACGCTTTCCTGGGCCTATACAGGGGAAAATGGAGAATTCTCAATTACAACAAACATCAATGAGATTAAATACATTCAAATTGATGTGGGATTTCAACAGTCAGATTTCTATCTGGAACCCGGAAAAACATATGAACTTAAAATCTCCAAAAGTAATTCCAGTCAAGCACCCGGGTATGGAGCCGCTATCAGCCTGAGGGTCACAATACTATCACCGGAAAAGAACCTTACTGCATCCATTGGTAAAATAAATGACACATACAACACATACATGATGGAGAATGTAAGGAATACCCATGGCCGGTTTTCAAAAGCTATGGCCAGAGAACTCGGAAACATTTTATTGGAAAAAGTTAATGAAACCGATGAACCTTATGTAATAAATTATATAAACTATCTTATTGCTTCGTTGCAATTGTCATCTCTGTCTAAAACAAAAGAAACGCTTGCTAAAGAGTATTTATCCAATAAGCCCATCCTTATCAACAACATTGCCTATATGGACTTTTTCAATGCATTTTTTTCTAAAATGCTATTGACGAGTCCGGCCTTAATAAACATGCAAAACCTCTATTTAGCGATCAACAACAATAAGACATTCCTGCCACTTTCAGACACCTTAAAAAAAACAGGATACCTTGATAATGAAGATTTAAGAAAACTGTCTATATTGAAAAACCTAATGGATTTGAATGGATTTCCTGGCTTTGACAACAAAAAATTAATTTCTTTTGCACGGCAGATCAAGGAGCAAACTAAAGATGACAGAATTGCATCTGTTGCTTCAAATGTCATAACAAAACTGTTGAAAAATGAAAAAGTCCATAAGGCACCATCCTTTATGATAACATCCATATCAGGAAAAAAATTAAACATAGGTGAGCCCGGAAAAAACCATTCTTTCATTGGCTTTATTGACGATAACCTTCTTTCAGTGGCAGAGGTTAGCCTTTTAAAGGATATTGCCAGGAAATACCACACACATATGGATTTCATATGCATCAATGCCGTCATTGATAATGAGCGTTTCACAGAACAAAACAAGCAGGATACCAGCAATATTATATTTGCCCATCCGGAAAATCTTCCTGAAATTTTGGATAAGTACAATATCATCAAGATCCCGGCATTCGTATTGATCGATCCGAAAGGCAATATACAAGCCAACCCTGCACCATCCCCCAGTGAAGATCTGGCAGGATATTTGAGAAAGGTAATGCACATATATTGATCATGACAAAATTGGCATTTTTCCGTTACTTTTGTCATAACATTGTAATTCAAAAAATACCATTCAAAAAATATGACATTCCTGAATAAATTACTGGGAAGCAAATCTCAAAGGGATATCCGGTCTATTGAACCCATTGTAAAAAAAATACATACGAGCTATGAGACAATCCAGTCTCTGGATAATGATCAGTTGCGTGATAAAACCAGGGAGTTCAAGGATAGGATTGCACAATTCATTGAAGTTGAAGACAAGCAGATCAGGGAAATCAAGGACAAGATAGAGAGTGAACCAGACATTCTCGAAAGAGAGGGGCTCTGGGAAGAGGTTGACAAACTGGAAAAGATTCGTTACGATAAAACTGAGCAAGTCCTGGATGAAATTCTTCCTGAAGCATTTGCTGTAATGAAAGAAACTGCCAAAAGGTTTAAAGAAAATGAAGAGGTTGTTGTGACAGCCACAGAATTTGACAAAGACCTTGCAACAAAAAAAGACAACATCATTATTCATGGTGACAAAGCTCATTACAAGAATTCATGGAACGCAGGAGGAACTGTCATTACCTGGGATATGGTTCATTATGACGTGCAGTTGATCGGTGGCATTGTTTTACACAAGGGAAAAATTGCTGAGATGGCAACTGGTGAGGGCAAAACCCTGGTCGCCACCCTGCCGGTATTTCTAAATGCTTTAACCGGACGTGGTGTGCATATTGTTACAGTGAACGACTACCTCGCAAAACGTGACTCTGAATGGATGGGCGTTTTATACGAATTTCATGGTCTTAAAGTTGATTGCATTGACAAGCACGAACCAAACTCCAACGCCAGGCGCAATGCTTATCTGGCTGATATTACTTTCGGTACCAATAATGAATTTGGGTTTGATTATCTCCGTGACAATATGACAGGAAACCCTGACGAGTTGGTTCAAAGAGAACAAAATTACACCATTGTTGATGAGGTTGACTCCGTCCTTATTGATGATGCAAGAACACCGCTTATTATTTCCGGTCCTACCCCGAAAGGAGAAAACCATGAATTCCATGAGCTGAAATCGGTTATCCAGAAGCTATATACTGCTCAGAGAAACATGGTCACCAAGCTTCTTGCTGAAGCAAAAAAACTCCTTGCTGATGGTACCAGCCCGGAGGATGAGAAAAAAGGAGGAGAACTGTTGCTGAGGGCACACAAAGGCTTACCGAAGAACAATGCACTCATTAAATTTCTGAGTGAGCCTGGTATAAGAGCTAAAATGCAGAAAACGGAGAATTTTTACCTTCAGGAACAGGCAAAAAACATGCACCTCATCACTGACGATTTGTATTTTGTTATTGATGAGAAAAACAACTCCATCGAGGTCACAGACAAAGGGATAGATCTGATGACAGAATCCTATCAGGACTCCAGTTTTTATATTCTTCCTGATATCGGATCAGAAATCGCCGACATAGAGAAATCGGAACTCAATGAAGCAGAGAAACTTGAAAAGAAGAATGAATTATTGCGGGATTTCTCGGTAAAATCTGAGCGTGTCCATACAGTTAACCAGCTGCTCAAGGCCTATGCTCTGTTTGAAAAAGATGTGGAATACGTCATCATAGATAACAAGATCAAGATCGTTGATGAGCAGACAGGACGTATCATGGAAGGGAGGAGATATTCTGACGGGCTTCACCAGGCCATTGAGGCAAAAGAAAATGTAAAGGTTGAGGCCGCCACACAAACTTATGCCACCATCACCCTTCAGAACTTTTTCAGGATGTATAATAAGCTGGCGGGTATGACAGGTACTGCAGAAACCGAGGCTGGAGAGTTCTGGGACATCTACAAGCTGGATGTCGTGGTAATTCCCACCAACCGCCCTATCATCAGAGACGATAGAGAAGACCTTGTTTACAAGACGAAAAGGGAAAAGTACAATGCTGTTATTGATGAAATAGAAGAATTAATCAATAATAAAAGACCGGTTTTGGTTGGGACGACCTCCGTTGAAACATCGGAGCTTTTAAGCAGGATGCTCACCCGGAAAAAGATACGGCACAACGTACTGAATGCAAAATTACACCAAAAAGAAGCAGACATTGTTGCGGAAGCTGGAAAGCCAGGCAATGTAACCATTGCTACCAACATGGCAGGTCGTGGTACAGACATAAAACTGGGGCCTGGTGTCAAAGAAGCAGGCGGGCTGGCCATCATCGGCACTGAGCGGCATGAATCAAGGCGTGTAGACAGGCAGTTACGAGGAAGATCGGGAAGACAGGGCGACCCGGGTGGGTCCCAATTCTTTGTATCCCTGGAAGACGACCTCATGAGAATGTTTGGGTCTGAGAGGATTGCCAGGATTATGGACAGGCTGGGGCTGAAGGAAGGTGAAGTAATCCAGCATTCGATGATCACAAGATCCATCGAAAGAGCTCAGAAAAAAGTAGAAGAGAACAACTTTGGTATCAGAAAAAGGCTGCTTGAATATGATGACGTAATGAACTCTCAAAGAGAGGTTATCTACAAGAAAAGAAGGCATGCACTCCATGGTGAAAGGCTGGCTGTTGATATCAGGAATATGATGTATGATGTCAATGAGCAGATCATTGAAGAACACCAAGAAAGCGCTGATTACGAAGGATTTAAAATCGAATTGATCCGCAACCTGGGCATTGAATCCCCCTTTAAGGAAAAGGAGTTCCTCTCCAATCCGGCTCAAAAAATGGCCGATGAGCTGTTTGAAATGGTTTATAATAATTATCGTGAAAAGGCAACATTGATCAGTGAAAGGGCTATGCCAGTCATCAGGGATGTGTACGAAAAACACACACAGTATGAGAATATTGCCATTCCCATAACAGATGGTGTAAAGACCCTTAACGTAGTTGCCAACCTTAAAAATGCCTATGAAAACGGTGGCAAGGAGATTGTTTTGTCTATCGAAAAATCCATTACACTTGCCATCATTGACGAAGCCTGGAAAGAACATCTCAGGGAGATGGATGATCTGAAACAATCGGTTCAGACAGCAACCTATGAGCAGAAAGATCCTTTATTGATCTATAAATTTGAATCTTTTGAACTTTTCAAGAAGATGATCCAGCGGATCAACAAAGACATTACATCTTTCCTGATAAAGGGGAACCTTCCCCTTCAGGACGCAGAGAATGTCAAAGAAGCCACAGCACCACGTGGAATAGACCGCAGGCAGGTAAAAGAAGAAAGAACCGATCTGCTTGCCCAGTCACACAGTGATACCCAGGGCCCAAAGAAAAAGCAACCAGTTGTCCGTCAGGAGAAAAAAATCGGTAGAAATGAGGTTGTAAAAGTTCAATACAATGATGGCCGAATCCTGGAAAAGAAGTACAAACATATTGAACATGATATAAAAAGAGGCGAATGTCAGCTCGTAAACTAAGATCACGCTAAAATACTATTGCACATGAAAAAACTACTCTTAACACTAACCACCATTATTTTTCTGACCCAATTTAACATTGCACAAATAGGTTATAGTCCTGTTGTAGATTCTTTAATTAACCTCATTACTGAGCAAACCATCACTGACCTTGAATTACAGTTGATAGGCGATGTTCCTGTAAATGTGAATGGTCAGCAGGAAACAATCACCAGCAGATATGCTTATTCTCCAACCAACCCTATTGCAGCGCAATGGATCTACGAACAATTTGAAGCCTTGGGCCTGCAGGTTGAATTCCAGGATTTTGGATCACTGGGCGAAAATGTCATAGCAACTATACCGGGAACAACATTCCCCGATCAGCAATACATCATTTGTGCGCATTATGATGATATGCCCCCGCAAAATTTTGCTCCAGGTGCAGACGACAATGCATCAGGTGTTGTTGCAGTCCTGGAATCTGCAAGGCTGTTGGCAAACATGGAACCACTTTACACCATAAAATTCATTGCCTTTGATGAAGAAGAGCTGGGACTTATTGGAAGCTGGGCATATGCGGATGATGCTGCAGCAAATGGAGATGATATCCTGGGAGTCCTCAACCTGGACATGATCGCCTATGATTCAAATGATGACAACATGATGTCCATTTCTGTCAATACTTCTTCAACACCATTTGCTGATTATTACATCAGCGCGATGGATATCTATGAACCGGATATGTCTTACAACTTTATCTCAACCACCGCCAGTGATCATTATCCATTCTGGGCCAATGGTTACCAGGCCATCCTGGCCATTGAAGACTGGAACGACTTTCACGCATATTATCATACTGTCAATGACAATTTTAACAACCTGAACATCCCATATTTCCATAAGATGACCAAGGTTGCGGCAGCAACCATTTCTTCCCTGGCCCTCGACTACATAATGAATTTCGACCATGACCCATTGCAATCCAGTCCGGATACAGAAGACAGAATAGCAGTTATAACCGTTGAATCCAATCATCCCATTGCCGCGGGCAGCAATTCTCCAAAGTGTTATTACAGCATTGACGGAAGTACTTTTAATGTACTGGAAGCATTTCACCATAACGCTGACACCTTCAAATTCCTCATTCCGGGCCAACCCATCGGTACAGATGTAGCATACTATTTTGCCGCACAGGATGAGGCAGGAACATTCATTTCCACCCTGCCAGCCGGAGGTACTGGAGTAAATCCACCCGGAACAACTGCTCCTGACAGCTACTTTGAATACTTCGTCGGAGAATTGTTCACTGAGACATATTGCTCAGAAACCATCCCCAAAAGTATCCTGGATCTTGAAAACACTTATGATACCCTGCAACTTGAACTCGATGGTGCCATTGTTACTGATATTGATGTAACAATCGCAATAAGCCACAGCAGAGTTGGGGATCTTTATATTTATCTCAACCGGGATGGTACAGAGATTGAACTTAGCACAGGAAACGGAGGTAGTGGCAATAATTATATATTTACCATTTTTGATGATGATGCCAACATAGCCATTCAGGATGGTGATCCACCATATACAGGAAGGTACAGACCGGAAGAACCTCTTTCAACATTTAACGGGGATTATTTAACAGGAGACTGGACCCTGGTTATTTATGACAACAACTCCGGTGATGAAGGTGACCTGGTAAAGTATTGCCTGGATATTCAATATTATCTTCAACCAGTGAGTACAGAGGAAAATGAATACACCATTGAAACCCTTTACCAGAATTTCCCAAATCCGGTATCAGAAACTACTGTGATCGGATTTGAACTGCTCCAGCCTTCTGTAGTTACAATGGAATTGTTTGATATGACCGGACGAAAAATTAAAACATTGATTACCAGGAAATATAGCGCCGGAAACCACCACTTTGAATTGGATGCAAGTGACCTGCCGACTGGAAGATACTTCTACAGAATGCAAACCAACAATGATGTTGCGGTAAAATCTATGACTGTGGTTCATTAATAACATTTTTGGAATAAATCAGCCATTATGAAAAAACCAACACGGATCCTTTTAAAACTCAGCGGTGAAGCACTTATGGGCCACCAGCAATATGGCATTGATGCTACCAGGCTAAAAGATTATGCAGTAGAGGTCAAAGAAGCCTTTAACCTTGGTTTACAAATAGGAATTGTTATTGGTGGGGGTAATATTTTCAGAGGTTTACAGGGAACAGACGATGGTTTTGACAGGATACAGGGAGATTACATGGGCATGCTTGCGACTGTGATCAACAGCCTGGCCTTGCAATCGGCGCTTGAGCAAGAAGGACTAAAGACCAAATTATTGTCCGGGCTTCCTGTAGATCCTGTGGCTGAATCAATGAGCAGCAGAAAGGCCATTCAGGCCCTGGAAGAAAACTATGTTGTGATCATGGCAGGAGGAACAGGAAGGCCATATTTTACTACAGACACAACTGCTGCCTTGCGTGGTGTTGAGATCAAAGCAGACCTTCTGTTAAAGGGCACCAGGGTTGATGGCGTTTATTCCGATGATCCTGAAAAAAATCCAAATGCCACAAGGTATTCCAAGGTAACTTTCGAGGAAGTCATTGAAAAAAATCTGAAGGTAATGGATCAGACAGCCTTTACGCTGTGCCGGGAGAACAAATTACCCATCCTGGTTTTTAACATGAACGAAAAGGGGAACCTGAGAAAAATTTTGACAGGTAAGGATATAGGCACAAAAATAGATTAGTCGGAATTATTCCTATATTTGTTAAGGTAAAAACTTCATTGTTATGACTGAAGAAGTAAACATGATATTGGATGACGCTAAGGAGAATATGGAGGCATCCATTGCCCATCTTGAGCGTGAATTTCAGAAGATCAGGGCCGGCAAGGCCAGTCCTTCAATGCTGGAAGGAATAAAAATAGATTATTACGGGACATCCACTCCCATTGAGCAAACGGCCAACATCAACACGCCTGATCCGCGTCAGATCATTGTTCAGCCATGGGATAAAAGCATTCTCCCCGAGCTGGAAAAAGCAATCCAAGCTGCAAATCTGGGCTTTAATCCTAAAAACGAAGGAGAGGTCCTAAGAATCAGTGTCCCTCCCCTTACTGAAGAAAGGAGAAAAGAACTGGTAAAGCAGTCTAAAACAGAAGGTGAACAAGCAAAAATAAGCATCCGGAACGTTCGCAGGAATGCCAATGACATGGCCAAAAGCCTCGAGAAAGAAGGTACACCTGAAGACGAAGTAAAACGTTTGCAGGAAAAGATCCAGGAACTGACGGATGACTTCATCAAGAAGGTGGATGAGCATATGGAAAAGAAGGAATCGGACATCATGACGGTCTGATTCAATTTTTTATCTTCTTTAACCCTTCAGTGCAATTCCGGCAAATATCAATGCTGCTGCGGTTTCTAAGAATGTCTGTTCTGAATCTTTGATATTCCTTACCCTTCCAGATCTCCCGCATCTCCTGTTTATTCAGGTCGCCAAGAACATGTCTGGCATCCTTATCGAAACAACAGG
The DNA here is from genome assembly GCA_018401355.1 of Bacteroidales bacterium. Lineage (GTDB taxonomy): Bacteria > Bacteroidota > Bacteroidia > Bacteroidales > B18-G4 > M55B132. The sequence continues at coordinate 7,617 of JAGYLD010000050.1, read as the reverse complement.
GAACAACCTTACCATCCCAGGTGATCACCATCCCGCTCCACATCCTGAAACACCTGTTGGGCAGTTTACTTTTTACAGAATATGAACCATCCTTTTGCTTTTGGTATCTTGAGTAGTTTTTGTTTACCCTGGGGATAAATCCTTCGTCCTGATGAAGATCATAAACCTGGGCAGACTTAAACTCAATCTTAAGGCCGTGATATTTTGCAAACTTCCTGGCTTCAGCCATCTGATGCTCATTATGACCCATTACCAGAAACTGCAAAATGATATAGGGATGGGAAACACCTAACTTCCTTTTCGTAGAAACAAGATTAACAATGCCATCCTTTACTTTTTGAAGGTCCCCTCCCTTACGGTATTTTTCATATACATCCTGTGTGGTCCCATCGAAAGAAATGATCAACCTGTTGAGCCCTGAATGTATCAGTCTTTCTGCTTTGTCAACACTTGCAAGAAAATGACCATTGGTGGAAGTTGTTGTGTAGACCATTTTTGACCGGGCATAGGAAATAATTTTAAAAATGTCCTTGCTAAGAAACGGCTCGCCTTGAAAATATAACATCAAATACACCATGTTTGAACCAGCTTTATCAATGTATTCCTTAAACTTCTTATAACTTATGTTTCCTGTTGGACGGGTAAACTCCCTCAATCCTGAAGGGCATTCAGGGCACTGAAGATTACAGTTAGTAGTTGGTTCAACAGAAATGGAAAATGGCATACCCTGATGAAACGGCTTTTTAAAAAGGATTGAGCAATAATAACTCAGGTATAAAAGAATGACGTTAAAAATCCTTGAAATCGACATAAATCTGATAAATCCGGCAATATCATTTAGCTTTCCCAGGATCATTCAGGATCAGATTTTTTCTGTTAACTTTTGCACCAACCGCATTTTACTAAGAAACTCTTTTGCCACGATACGCAACACAGTATACCCCGGTATGGCCAGGATCATTCCAGGAATGCCGGCAAGGCTTCCGGACATGATGATCACCAGAAAGATCTCAACAGGATGGGCTTTTACTACATTGGAATAGATCAAAGGCTGCAATAATATATTATCAATCAGATTTGCAACAAGGAAAACCGCAACCACCTCAATGCCAATCAGCAAAACCGCATCATACATCCCATAACTCAAAGCAGTTGAAATACCAATCATCACTCCTATGGTACCACCAATGAGTGGTCCAAGGTAGGGGACAATATTCATTAAACCTCCGAAAAACCCAATAATCAGAGCATTCTTTATTCCAAGGATACCAAGTCCAACAGACAATAGTGTGATCATGGAAACCAGTTCTGTCAACAATCCAATGAAATAACGTGTAAGGAGATGATTGGATTTTTGCATGATGTGTTTCGTTTCTTCAACATACTTTTCCGGAACAAGCAACAACACAAAATTGGAAAACATTTTTTCACTCTTGAGGAAAAAGAATGTTAAAAACAATACGGAAAAAGCACCAAAGAAGAAGGATCCGGTAGCACTAACAATACTTCCGAAAATATTTGAAAAGGTGGCAACACTCAGCGCTGCTTTGATCTGTGTTTCAATTGTACTTTGAAGAGTTTCACCAGTGTGGATAATGTCATACCGTAGCAGAAAGTCCTGTAAATCAGAAAGAGGTTCCTTAAAGTATTCCATTACCTGCCCCATGTCGATCTGTGAAATGATCTGTGCCTGGCCTATTATCAATGGCACAAAAAACCATACAAAACCAGCCAGCACAGCGATCATGATGAGTAAGGCCAGTAAAGCACTAATACTATGCGGAAAATTTATCTTGCCAATTTTTATTCTGTCAAATAACCGCACCAAAGGTTGTCCGAAAACCGACAAAACTGCCGAAATCAGCACATAAACCACAATATTCGAAAAATACCATATAAAAAGAATAACCAGGGCAAGGCCAAGAACACTCAGGATTATGGGATACTTTTTAAGCATTTGGAGAAAATTTTGTTTGGGTAAAAATAATGCAAAAGCTTCATATCTCCATAGCTTTTCTTAAATAAACAAATGTATAATATATTATAAACAACGTCAAACAAAACACATTTTATGTTGTTATAAGATTATTATGAAACAAACGATTAATCCGGATCAGGGTCACAACAAACAGGTGGTGGTCATAGGTGCTGGCTTTTCAGGATTGTCTGCTGCCGCCAATCTTGCTCATAAGGGATATAATGTAACCATCCTTGAGAAGCATGATCTACCTGGTGGCAGGGCCAGAAAATTCGAGGCAGACGGTTTTGTCTTCGACATGGGGCCAAGCTGGTACTGGATGCCGGATGTATTTGAAAGGTTTTTCAACCACTTCGGTAAATCAGCTTCGGATTACTATACCTTGAAAAGACTGGATCCATCTTATTCCATTTTCTTCAAACCAGGAGAGAAAATCAGCCTGCCGGCAAACCTTGAAGGAATGGAACAACTATTTGATTATTACGAACCGGGAGCAGGGCTGAAGCTCCGTGCGTTCCTAAATCAAGCCCGGCAAAAATACGATATTGGCATCCGGGAAATGGTTTATCATCCATCACTGTCACCTTTGGAGTTTGTTTCGCCTAAGATATTTAAAAACCTTCTCAAATTAAATGTATTTCAGTCATTTAACAAATACACAAAAAAATATTTTTCCCATCCTTACCTGTTACAAATACTTGAGTTTCCCATCCTTTTCCTGGGAGGCACAGGAGCCACAACTCCCGCATTATACAGCCTGATGAATTACGGAGATATGGCCTTGGGCACCTGGTACCCCATGGGCGGCATGTACAAGGTTATTGAAGGTATGGAAAAACTAAATAAGGAGCTGGGCGTAAACATAATATACAACAGCGATGTGCAATTCCTTCCTGTAAAAAATAATAAAATCCAGGAAGTCATTACCAACGAGAGAAGTTATAATGCAGATGTCATCATCAGCAGCGCAGATTATAATTTTACCGAAAAGAACCTCCTGGAAGAAAAATACAGGTCTTACAGTTCAAAATACTGGAAAAACAGAGTCATGTCGCCATCTTCACTAATCTTTTTCCTGGGCTTGAACAAAAAAATAGAAGGGATAAACCATCACACTTTGTTCTTTGATGAAGATTTCGGCAAGCATTCCGATTCCATATACAAGCATCCTGAATGGCCGGAGAAACCATCTATTTATTTATCATGTACTTCCAAGACTGACCCTTCCGTCGCACCCAAAGGCCATGAAAACCTGATGATCCTGATACCAATCGCCACAGGTCTGGAAGACACCGAAGAGATCAGGGAAAAATATTTTCGCATCATCCTGGATAGGATCAAAAAGATCACAGGCCAGGATATTGAGCCCAATATTGTTTACAAGCGCAGTTATGCGCTCAACGATTTCGAAAAAGACTACAATGCCTTTCGGGGCAATGCTTACGGACTGGCCAACACCCTGATGCAGACGGCCTTTCTGAAACCAAAACTCAAAAGCAGGAAAGTCAAAAACCTATACTATACCGGACAGCTCACTGTTCCCGGACCGGGCGTTCCACCGGCATTGATCTCAGGACAGGTTGTGGCCGGTGTAGTATCCAAATCCTTTGTCACATGAAAGAATTATACGATGCCATATCGCTTAAAACAAGCAAGATAACAACCAACAGGTATAGTACTTCCTTTTCCCTGGGAATAAGGGTGTTCAACAGGAAATACCATGATCCCATTTATGCCATTTACGGTTTCGTAAGGCTGGCAGATGAGATTGTAGACACTTTTCATCAGTTCGACAAGAAGAAACTGCTTGATAAATTCAGGAACGACACTTATGAAGCAATCAATGACGGTATCAGCATGAACCCCATCCTGAATAGTTACCAGTGGGTGGTCAACAAGTACAATATCGACAGGGAACTCATCGACCAGTTCCTGCACAGTATGGAGATGGACCTGGGGCTTCACGACCATAACCAGGATTCATATGATGAGTATATCCTCGGATCTGCTGAGGTTGTAGGACTTATGTGCCTGAAAGTTTTTGTGGGTGGTGACGAAGAAAAATACAAAGAGCTAAAAGAGCCGGCCATGAAGCTGGGTGCGGCTTTTCAAAAGATCAACTTCCTACGCGACATAAAAACCGACCATATGTCGCTCGGACGTTCCTATTTCCCCGGTGTAGACATTTACAAATTTACCGATGAGCAGAAAACAGAGATTGAAAAAGAAATTGCAGAAGATTTTCGCCTTGGTCTCGAAGGCATCCGGAAATTGCCTTTTGGAGCACGATTTGGGGTTTATCTTGCCTACGCTTATTACTACAAGCTTTTTAAGAAGATACGAAAGGTAAAAGCCGATAAGGTGATGCAGAAAAGAGTCAGGATTCCAAACTCCACCAAATATTCCATGATTTTTAGCAGCTACCTGCGCCACCGTACGGGAATATTGTAAAATTAAAAATGAATGATTTATGACCTGGTATTTAGCAACATTACTGGTATTGACAGCATTTTTCTTCATGGAATTCGTTGCCTGGTTTACACATAAATATGTGATGCACGGTTTCTTGTGGGTATTGCACAAGGACCACCACATCAGGGATGGCAGGAAAGTGGAGAACAACGACCTTTTTGCCGTATTTTTTGCCATTCCCAGCATCCTGCTGATATTATTCGGCATCATGAACGACAACCCCTGGCTTCTGTACCTTGGTATCGGAGTGACGCTTTACGGACTCGCCTATTTCCTTTTTCATGATGTTTATGTGCACCAGCGAATAAAAATTGGCCGTCCGGAAAACAACAGGTACCTGCGAGCCACCCTGAAGGCCCATCTGGAGCACCATACACCTCATGCCCACTATAACTATGGTTTCCTGATCGCACCGTGGAAATACTACAAAGAAGAATTTTTTAGCAAACCATCCGGGACAGAAAAGCAATAAGCCGTGTACACCTATCTTATAATCAATGCCATTGCCATCGGGCTGCCGATGATCGCCACGTTTTTCCCATGGCACCGTTTCGACAGGAAATGGAAGTACGTCTTTCCTTCGATCTTACTGACCATGGTAATTTTTATCCCCTGGGATATCGCCTTTACTGATGCCGGTGTTTGGGGTTTCAATCCGAAATACCTGAGCGGAATCTACATTTTTAATCTTCCCCTCGGGGAATGGCTTTTCTTTATCTGCATACCCTATGCGACACTGTTTACTTATGATGCCCTGAATTTTATGATACGGAAGGATGTGATGGGGAGGCTGGGGCCCTGGTTGGCTGGGTTGCTGGGGGCTGGGTTGCTGGTAGTTGGTTTCGCCAACCTGGATAAGTTATATACATCAATTACGTTTATTTCAACCGGAGTGTTCCTCTTGCTGCATTTACTTGTTTTGCGCTCAAAATATATGGGCAGGTTCTTTCTGTCTTACGCGGTGGTCATCATTCCTTTCCTGATCATCAACGGGATACTGACAGGTTCAAACATTGAAGAACAAGTCGTCTGGTACAATGATGCAGAAAACCTTGGTGTAAGGATTTTTACAATCCCGGTGGACGATTTTGTTTACAGTCTGCTGCTTCAAGGGCTGAATGTAACTTTTTTCGAAACCTTTCAAAGAAAATATTAGTTTTGAAGCATGGATCTGACATTCATTCTCCTGGCCGTATTTTTCCTGGGAAGCATCATTGCGTTGCCTTCCCAGTTTTATATTGCAAGGATCATGAGGGACCAGGGCATGAAGACTTATTTTCTTTTCCTGCAACCATCAGATGTCAGGAAGTTCAGGGAATACATCAAAAATGAAAAGGATCCGGTACGCCGGAAGAAGCTCAGGAAATTGTTTTCCTGGTATTGGATCCCATTGCTGATCGCCATCGCTGCTTTTGCCGGTCTGGTTGTGATCGCCCTGGGCAATAGATGAGGAATCATTTAAAAGTTTTTAGGTCTCCAGGATGTAAAACAGCTTGGATAAATACGTTTCCCTTCGCACTATCCGGAGATTCAATCCTTTGATCTGTTCCTGCAAATACTTTTCTGTAAACGACTTATACCCGACTTCCCAGAAATGATGCTTTTGATTAAGCTTCTTCTTCGGCATGCGAATACAGAAATGCAGATTGTTAAAAAAAGGCATGAAAAGATCGAATTCAAAAACTCTCTTTGAAAATAAAGGCAGGCTGAGGATGATGTCAGGACTATGATCTTTTATTCTTGATAATACTTCCAGGAATTTGTCAAACGGAATATGTTCAAAAACTTCAAAGGCAAGAATGTGGTCGTAATCAGATGAGAGATCACATTCAACAATGTTGCAACAAATATCCGGTTTCTTCTCCTTATCTATGTCCAGGGTTTTTACATCAACTCCCTTGGATCTCAGATAGTTGGTACAAAACCCTGTTCCGGGGCCTATCTCCAGGATCTTGTCACCCGGCTTTACCAGGCCTTCCAGTATTCTCTGCTGAAACCAGTAGAGTTTCCAATGGGCAAGGGATTCAAGACGGTTAATCCATGTCGAGGAGTAATGGTATTCTATGCCATCTACCTTTTGGGCTTTTTCGTCGGATGATGTTGTGTATTCTTTTGAATCGGGCATTGTGGGACAAATATAAGGAAGAAAAACAAACCATTAAAAGACCTTTGTGAGTTACTTTGTGGTCTTGTGGTTAGATTGTCACCACGGAGGCACGGAGATTTTTGCCAGAATGGCACGGAGGATTTCACGAAGGAGCAGGAAAGTTTTTATTGAGAAGCTAGAATCATAAAAGTGGGAATTATAATGTTATTTTCAATATTTTGATCTTATCGGGAGTTTTAAATCCTATCGCCTTTCTATTCATATACTTAGGAGTTAATGCATCTATTTTGTCCAGCAGAAACTTAAATGCATTGTTTAACTTCTTATCCAATGCCTCTATTTCCCTTCTAATTTCACTATTTCCCATTAACAACGCTCTGTATTTTGCAAAGGCCCGCATTATTTCAATGTTCATCTGAACAGCTTTCGGACTTGTCAATACTGATGAAAGCATTGCAACTCCTTGTTCTGTAAATACTAAGGGATTAACAGGAGAATATTTCAAGGTTTCAAGCCGTGGAACTGCTTTTATTAATTGTTTCATTTCATCTCTTGTTAACTCAAACATAAAATCATCCGGAAACCTATCAATATTACGCTTTACCTGTTGCTTAAGCTTCTTGGTTTCGGTTTCATATAAGGTTGCCAAATCAATGTCAACCATGACTTTTATGCCCCTGAACTCAAAGATCAGTTTTTCAAAACTTCTTACAGGTATAATTTTATTCATAATATCAATTGTGTTAATTAAAGGTGGTCACAAATTGTGACCACCTTTTCCTGAAATAAAAAACTTCAAACCATTCTTATTATGCCTCATGATTATTAGTACCTCTGAGAAGAGAAAATTCCCATTTAACAGGAAAAATTTTACAATACAGGGAGATAAAAGTCAGCTAGCCTTTCCATAGGGCTATAGGAGAAACGAAGAAAAAGGGACTCCATCCCGTAGGATGGAGTCCCTTTTCTGCAGCTCTAAATCCCTCATTATCTGTGAAATATACTTATGACAAAGCGATGAAGTCCTAAGGGATGGAGTCCTTTTTAGGTTTTACAACCT